>DATMCA010001425.1:0-7073 GCA_035559015.1 Umezawaea sp.
GCTAGGCGCCGAACGTCGGCCGGGCCGAGGAGCATGCTCCCCGGCCCGGTCGACGACGGTTGTTCAGTCACGTGGCAATTGTTACGGCAAGCCGAGCTTGGCGCGGCAACCGGGCCACGCGCTGTACGCGCCGCCCGCGGCGTCGCGGACCTTGGTCGCGATGGCGATCTGCTGCTCGCGGGTCGCCTGGTGGGGCAAGGCCGCGTACTGGCCGCCGCCGTTGGCCGTCCAGGTGGACGGGCTGAACTGGAGGCCGCCGTAGTAGCCGTTGCCGGTGTTGATCGCCCAGTTGCCGCCGGCCTCGCAGCCCGCGAGCCGGTCCCAGTCGCTGCCGTCGGAGATGACGGGGTTGGGAGCGGCCTTGGTGCCCTTGCGGACCTTCTTGGCGACGGCTTCCTTGGTGACCTTGGAGCCGATCTTCTCGCGGCCGACTTCCTGGCCGTTCTTGAGCGTGACGCGGTAGGAGTTGATCTCCTCGCCCGCGACGCCCTCCTGCTCGACCTTCGTCTCGCCCTTGGCCATCTGGTCGTCGAGGATCTCCTCGACGGGGGGCTTGATCGACTCGGTCACGTTGATCACGGAGACGCCGGTGCGGCTGATGTGGACCTCGGCGCCGTTGGCGATCTTGAGGTCCGCTCCGCCTTCGACGCTGTCCTCGGCGCCGAGCGGCGTGATCTTCTCGGCCTGCATGAGCTCGCCGACGGTCACCGCGGTGGTCTTGACCTGGCGCGGCTCGTTGCCGCCGTCGTACACGGTGACGGTCTTGAGGCTCTTGACCTGAAGCGCCATGCCGCTGAGCGGCACGTCCTTGCCGCGGTCGTCGGAGACCCAGGCACCCTCGTCGTCGATGCCCAACTGGTCCAGCGCCTCACCAACGCTGACCGAGCGGACCCAGCCCTCTTTCTGCTCGCCGTCGACGGTCGCCTTCACCAGTCGGCCGCGGTCGAGGGTGATCTTGCCGCCGTCGCCGACCTTGGTGCTGGGGGACGGGCTCAGCGCGTCGTGCTCGCCGACCGCGATGCCCTCGTCGGCCAGGATGTCACCGACGGTCGAGTCGAACGTGCGGACGGTCTTCTCCTGGCCGTCCACGTCGACCGTGATCGACTTGTCCATCGCGATGGCGGTCGCGCCGCCGCCCGTGATGGTCACCAGCAGCGCCAGCACGGTCGCCTTGAGGAACTTGCGCTTCCACGTGCTCACGGCCTCCACGAGCGCCGGAGGCGGGCCGTCGGGCTGCTCGGGGGCGAACTGCGCGGCCAGGCGGTCCTCGGGCAGCTCGTCGGGGATGACGATGGCCGGGAGGAGCGTGGTCTCGGCGTTGATGAGCCGGATCAGCTCGTCGACGTCGACGTTCGCAGTGGCGAGGAGTTCATCCGCGTCCGAGCCCAGGACCTCGTACACGTCGGCCGGCGTGACGCCCAGCCCGGTGAAGCCCGGAGAACTCGGGTGGTCGAAGAGGACCGGGGGTTCCATGACGCCCGTCGCGGTGGCCATGCCGGTCACCGGGGTGAACCAGTCGGTGTCGTCGTTGAACGAGTACACCGAGCCGTCCTCGCGGGGTCTGCCGCGTTCGATCACAGGGTCGATACCTCCTGAAGGCGGGAGCCGACGCTCCGCGCACCGTGGGTGCTACCTGACGTGCAGTGGAGTAACTCGACTGCTCCTCGGCAACTCCCGTGCGTTCGCTCGACTACTCGCTTCTGGCAGTGGTACCCGCCCCGACAACGGGTGTGCTCCCCCTCGGCGGCTTTCGCCGTTCGGGGGCACGGTCACGGGACCGTAACGGAGGTCGGGAAGTTCCGCAAATAGCCTGTTCAACGTTGTGATGTGAGACACCCCAACGGCGGAGTAAACGGCTGCGCCATTCGTCGTAAACGGCATTACGACCACACCACGTCACGAAGTCCGAACACACGCTCGGCGTTTCGGGTGATGGCGGCCCCGAAGTCACCCAGATCAACACCACGGAGCGTAGCGATTGCCCGAAGGGTGTAATTCGCGGCGTACGGCTCGTTCGGGCGTCCCCGGAACGGGTGGGGAGTCAGGAAGGGAGCGTCCGTCTCGACCAGGATCCGATCTTCGGGGACCCATTCCGCCGCCTCGCGCAGCGCCGCCGAGTTCTTGAACGTCACCGGCCCGGCGAACGAGAGGACGAACCCGCGCTCCACGCACGCGCGGGCGAAGTCGAGGTCGCCGGAGAAGCAGTGGAAGACCACAGTGGACGGCGCGCCCTCGGCGTCCAAAATGCTCAGGATGTCCTCGTGCGCGTCCCGGTCGTGGATCATCAGCGCCTTGCCGACGCGCTTGGAAAGCTCGATGTGCCAACGGAAGGCGTCCTGCTGGGCGGCGGGCGGCGAATAGTCCCAGTAGTAGTCGAGACCGGTCTCGCCGATCGCGACCACGCGCGGGTGCTCGGCCAGCTTCGCCAGTTCGTCCCGCTCCGCGTCGCCGAACGACGCCGTGCGGGTCGGGTGCAGCGCCACCGCGCCGAACACCCTCGGGTCCCACGTGGACGCTTCCGCGACCCAGCGGGCGGAGGACAGGTCGTCAGCGACCGTGACGACCCGGTCGATCCCGGCGGCCGTGGCCCGGTCGAGCACCTCGACCACGGCTTCACGGGTGAGCGCGCCGCACGCGTCCAGGTGCGTGTGCGAGTCGACCACCGGCACCGGGAGCTTCTCCGGCACCGGTGGTCGCTCACCGTGTCTCTTGGACGTCACTTGACGATCGGGGCCCACTCCGGCCCGGTCTCGCCCAGTTCGGGGTCGAGCTTCTGGAACAGCGGCGCGGGCTTCTCCAGGGGCCTGCCGACCTCGATCGGCGTCGAACCCCAGGTCGCCTGCTCACCCGCGTAGTCGCCGGTCAGGATCGGGTACTTGCGGTCCGTCTCGTCCAGGTCGGTGACCTCGACCATCTGCGGCTGCGCGGCCCACACGCCCGTACCGCCCAGGGCCTCGTGCACCTTCTGCGCCGAGTGCGGCAGGAACGGCGTGAGCAGCGTGTTCGCGTCCTGCACGACCTGGAGGGCCGTGTGCAGGATCGTGTCGCGGCGCTCCGGGTCGTCCTTG
Organism: Umezawaea sp.; assembly: GCA_035559015.1. GTDB lineage: Bacteria > Actinomycetota > Actinomycetes > Mycobacteriales > Pseudonocardiaceae > Umezawaea. The sequence continues at coordinate 3,069 of DATMCA010001425.1, forward strand.
ACCTTCCACGGCTCCTGCTCGGACAGGTACCGGTTCGCGGCCGTGACGACCCGCATGGCCTCGCTGGAGGCGAGCTTGAAACGGGAACGGCGCAGGTTCGCGCCGACCGTCTCGAACGCGGCCCGCGAGAGCGCCTTCAGCTCCTCGTCCGCCGCCGTGGGGGCCGACGGGCGCGGGATGGCGCCGACGTTCTTGTGCGCCATCGAGACCGACCGGTTGACCAGGTTGCCCCACTCGTTGGCCAGCTCGAAGTTGGTGCGCCGGACGAACTCGTCCCAGGTGAAGTCGGTGTCCTGGTTCTCCGGGCCCGCCACCGAGATGAAGTAGCGCAGCGCGTCCGGACCGAAGTCGCGGAGGAAGTCGCGCACGTAGATCACGGTGCCGCGGGACGTGGAGAACTTCGAGCCGCTCATCGTGAGGAACTCGCTGGAGACGACCTCGGTCGGCAGGTTCAGGGTCCCGAAGGAGCCGGGCACGCCGCCCTTGTCGCCGGTGCCGTTCTGCCCCATCAGCAGCGACGGCCAGATCAGCGAGTGGAAGACGATGTTGTCCTTGCCCATGAAGTAGTAGCCCTGGGCCGAGGGGTCGGTCCAGAACTCCTTCCAGGCGTCGTCGTCCCCGCTGCGCCTGGCCCACTCGACGCTGGCCGACAGGTAGCCGATCACCGCGTCGAACCACACGTAGAACCGCTTCATCGGCTGGTCGCGCCAGCCGTCCAGCGGCACCGGGATGCCCCAGTCGAGGTCACGGGTGATCGCGCGCGGACGCAGGTCGCCGAGCAGGTTCTGGCTGAACTTCAGCACGTTCGGCCGCCAGTCCGTGCGACCGGACAGGTAGCCGCCGAGCGACTCGGCGAACGCGGGCAGGTCCAGGAACAGGTGCTCGGTCTCGATGAACTTCGGGACCTCGCCGTTGATCCGCGACCGCGGGTTCTTCAGGTCGGCGGGGTCGAGCTGGTTGCCGCAGTTGTCGCACTGGTCGCCGCGCGCGCCGTCGTACCCGCAGATCGGGCAGGTGCCCTCGATGTAGCGGTCCGGCAGCGTCCGGCCGGTCGACGGGCTGATCGCGCCCATCTGCGTCTTCGGCACGATGTAGCCGTTGCGCCACAGGCCGAGGAACAGCTCCTGCACCACCCGGTAGTGGTTGCCGGTGGTGGTGCGGGTGAACAGGTCGTAGGAGAGGCCGAGCCCCTGGAGGTCCTCGGCGATCACGCGGTTGTACTTGTCGGCCAGTTCGCGGGTGGTCAGGCCCTCCTGGTCGGCCTGCACCGAGATCGGTGTGCCGTGCTCGTCGGTGCCGCTGACCATGAGCACCCGGTTGCCCGACATTCGCATGTAGCGGGAGAACACGTCGGAGGGGACGCCGAAACCGGAAACGTGGCCGATGTGGCGGGGGCCGTTGGCGTATGGCCAGGCCACCGCCGTCAACACGGGGGCACTCATGCGGGTAAGCCTACGGATGACCACCGACAGTCCGTGCAGCGGTCGGCCGACCACTCCCGCCAATGTGTGACTTACCTCACAAATAGCCCGTTCCTACGCGCTGACCACCTGAAAAGTTGCAGCGAATAATCCTCAACTTTCCAGACCGCCTGATCCATCGGTCCGGATATGGGTGGAAGACGGTGGTGGCTCGGCGCCGTGGTGTTCGGCGCCGTCGCGGCGATGGCGATGTCGATGACGTTCCTCAGCGCGGAACGGGGAGCGCGGGAAACACCGGTGATCACCGTGACCCCGGCGGTCACGGCCACCTCGTTCCCGCCGTCGAGCGAAGAACCGCCTCCGGCACTCCCGGAACCGGAGCCCACACCTGCCTCGCCGGAACCGGGTCTCACCCCGCGCAAACCCGGCGGCGGGCTCGCCGAACTGGCCGAGGGCATCGACCTGGGCGTGGTCATGCGGGACCTGGACACCGGCACGGACCTCTTCGCGCACAACCCGGACCAGGGGTTCGACTCCGCGTCGCTGGTCAAGATCCTGATCGCGCTCGACGCGCTGGAGAACCAGGACGAGCCGGAGGCGACCGTGGTCCGGATGCTCTCGACCAGCGACGATGACGAGGCCAGCCGGATGTGGTCGGCGGGCGGCGGCAGGCGGATCGTGGCCACGTGGGCCGAGGAGATCGGGATGGTCGGCACCTCGCCGCCGAAGAACCCCAACCAGTGGGGCGACACGCTGACCACCGCGGCGGACGTGGCACTGCTCTACCAGTACCTGCTCAAGGCCCCCAACGGCGCCGTGGTGCTCAAGGGCCTCGACGGGATGACCGACTACGGCCAGGACGGTTTCGACCAGCGCTTCGGCATCCCGGCCGCGGCGGGTGACCGGCGCTGGGCCGTCAAGCAGGGCTGGTCGTGCTGCGCGGGCCACCGGACCCTGCACTCCACCGGCCTGGTCGGGCCGGACCACCGGTACGTGGTCGTCGTGCTCACCGGCCAGCCCGCGGGCACCGGCGCGGCCAGCGCCAGGGCCAGGGTCACCGACATCGCGGCGTTCCTGCTCAGCGAGCACTGACCGCCGCGTCGTAGAGGGCCTTCTTGCTCACGCCCGCCGCCTCGGCGACCTCGGCGGCGGCGGACTTCATCCGCTCGCCGTCCGCGACCCGCTGGCGCACCTCGGCGACCAGCGACGCCAGGTCCGTCGGCGCCTCCGACGGCTCGGCGCCCGCCAGCACGACGGTGATCTCGCCGCGGACGCCGTCGACGGCCCACTCGGCCAACTCGCCCAGGCCACCGCGCTTGACCTCCTCGTACGTCTTGGTCAGCTCGCGGCACACCGCGGCCGCCCGGCCGGCGCCCAGCACGAAGGCGGCGTCGGCGAGCGTGTCGGCGATCCGGTGCGGCGACTCGAAGAACACGACGGTCCGCGACTCGGTCTTGAGCGCCGCGAACCACTTCCGCCGCTCGCCCTGCTTGCGCGGCGGGAACCCGTCGAACGCGAACCGGTCGCACGGCAGCCCCGACACGGCCAGCGCCGTCGTGACCGCGGAAGGCCCCGGCAGGCACGTCACGGGCAGGTCCTCGGCCACGCACGCCGCCACCAGCCGGTACCCCGGATCGGACACGCTGGGCATCCCGGCGTCGGTCACCAGCAGCACCGTCGACCCCGCGTGCATGGCCTCCACCAGGCCGGGGAGCCTGCTGACCTCCACCTGGTCGTAGAAGCTCACGACCCGTCCGGTGGGCTTCACGTTCAGCGCGGACGCCAGCCAGTGCAGCCTGCGGGTGTCCTCCGCCGCGACGACGTCGGCGGTCTCCAGCGCCTCCACCAACCGGGGTGACGCGTCGCGGACGTCGCCCAGTGGCGTGGCTGCCAGAACCAAACGGCCTGATCCAGATACGGGACTCACAGCCTTCACCCTACGATCGCACCCGTGAGCCTCCTCGTGCCGCAGTCACCAGACGACGTGGTCGACGTCGGAGACGTCCCGCCCGCGTCCCGCCCGGAAGGCGCCGACCGCGAGGAACGGGTCGCGGCGCTGACCCCGCGCGTGCCGTCGAACAGGATGCGCGGCTGGCTGATGACGCTGACCTTGGCGTTCGTCGGCGGGCTGGTGCGCTTCTGGAACCTCGGGTTCCCGACCGACAAGGGCACCCCGATCTTCGACGAGAAGCACTACGTGCCGCAGGCGGCGCAGGTGGTGCGCAACGGCGGTGTCGAGGACAACCCCGGCTACGAGCTGGTGGTGCACCCACCGCTCGGCAAGCAGCTCATCGGGCTCGGTGAGTGGGTGTTCGGCTACGACGGCGTGGGCTGGCGGTTCGCCTCGGCGGTCGCGGGCACGATCAGCATCCTGCTGATCATCCGCGTCGCCCGGCGCCTGACCGGCTCCGACCTGCTCGCCGCCATCGCGGGCATCCTGCTGATCTGCGACGGCGTCTCGCACGTCCAGTCGCGGATGGGGATGCTGGACATCTTCCTGGCCGTGTTCGTGGTGGCGGCGTTCGCCTGCCTGGTGGCCGACCGCGACCAGATGCGGGCCCGGCTGGCCGTCGCGGTGCGCGAG
>DATMCA010001426.1:0-3959 GCA_035559015.1 Umezawaea sp.
CCACCAGCCGCGGGTGGCCGGTCAGGTGGCCCTCCAGTTCGGTGTGGTCGAGCTTGGCCAACTCCGCCACCGGCAGGGCGCTCGCCGCGAGCGCCACGTCCGCGGCCAGCGTCGAGGTGATCTCCAGCAGGTAGTTCGCCAGCGTCACCGGCGCGACGCCCAGCCTCTCGGCCGCCTCCACCAGGAACAGCTGCACGTCCTCGGCCGGGCCGGGAGCGCCGGGGCCGTAGCGGCCGACCGGCGTGCGCCGCAGGCTCTCCGGGTCCACCCGCCACCCGCCGAACGCGCCGCGCACCGCCGTGAACGTGTACCGGACCGCGCCGAGGTCCAGCAGGTGGCCGTCACCGTCCGGTTCCGGGCGCAGCAGCCCCTCGAACGCCAACTCGCCGATCAGCTTGCCCAGCAGCGCTGTCGACGCGGTGCTCCATCGCGCACGGCTCATGTACACCTCTCCGGCCGAGACCAAGATCAGTGTTCACCGGCGCCGGCGGTTTGCGCTACGGCCTCACGGGGTGGTGCTCGGCACTGCCGCGAGCAGCCTGCGGGTGTACTCGTGCCGCGGGTCCAGCAGCACCTGCTCCACCGTTCCCTGCTCGACCAGCACGCCCTCGTGCATCACCGCGACCCGGGCCGCGATGCTCCACGCCAGCCCCAGGTCGTGGGTGATGATCAACGCGGCCAGCCCCAGGTCCCGGCGTAACCGCAGCAGCAGCGCCAGGATCTCGCCGCGCACCGACGCGTCGAGCGAGGCCACCGGCTCGTCGGCCACCAGCAGCCGCGGCCCCAGCGCCAACGCGCCCGCGATCACCACCCGCTGCCGCTGCCCACCGGACAGCTCGTGGGGCAGCACCGGGAAGAACTCCCCCGGTGGCCGCAGCTCGGCCTTGGCCAGCGCGTCGGCGACCAGTTCGGCCTCGTCGCCGGGCACCTTGTGGATGCGCAGGCCCTCGGCGACCGACTCGTACACCGTGTGCCGCGGGTTGAGCGCGCTGGTCGGGTCCTGGAGCACCAGCTGCACCTGCCGCCGGTACTCCCGCAGCCCCCTCGCCGACGTCGGCAGCTCGGCGCCCTCGAACAGCACCCGCCCGGCCGTCGGCGCGCGCAGCCCGAGCAGGGTGCGCGCGGTGGTGGTCTTGCCGGACCCGGACTCGCCGACCAGCGCCACGATCTCGCCGGACCCGATCTCCAGGTCGACGCCCTTGACCGCGTGCACGACACCGCCGCGGCCGCGGTAGTCGACCTTCAGGCCCTCGACGCGCAGCAGCGGCGTGGACTCGCGCACCTCGTCCGGTCCGACCTGCCGGAACGCCGGGTCGCCCACGACCGGGAACGCCGCGGCGAGCGCCTGGGTGTGCGGGTGGGTGGGGGCGGAGATGACCGCCCGCGCCGGGCCCTGCTCCACGATCTCGCCGTACCGCATCACCGCGAGCCGGTCGCACGTGCTCGCGAGCACCGACAGGTCGTGGCTGATCATGACCAGGCCGATGCCCTGCTCGGCGACCAGCCTGCTCAGCACCCCGAGGACCTGGGCCTGCACGATCACGTCCAGCGCGGTGGTCGGCTCGTCGGCGATCACCAGCTTCGGGTCGCACGCCAGGGCCATCGCGATCATGATCCGCTGCTTCTGCCCGCCCGACAGCTCGTGCGGGTAGGCCCGCGCCTTGGCGGCGGGCAGCTCGACCTGGTCGAGCAGGTCGGCCACGCGAGCGGTGCCGCCGTGCAGCCGGATGGGCTCGGCGATCTGGTCACCCACCCGCCGCACCGGGTTCAGCGCGTGCATGGCGCCCTGGAACACCACCGACGCCTGCGCCCAGCGCACCGCCCGCAGGCGGCCCCAGGTCATCGTGGTGACGTCCTCGCCGTCGAGCAGGATCTCCCCGTCCACGCGCGCGGACTTCGGCAGCAGCCGCAGCACCGACATGGCCACGGTCGACTTGCCGCACCCGGACTCGCCGGCCAGACCGAGGGTCTGGCCGGCCTCCAGGGTGAGGTCCACGTCGCGGACGGCGGCGACCTCGCCGCGGTCGGTCCGGTAGCGCACCCCCAGACCGCGCAGTTCCAGCAGCGGGCTCACCGGTCTCCCCTCAACCTCGGGTTCAGCACCGTCTCCAGCGCCCGTCCCACCAGCGTGAACGCCAACACGATCACCACCACGCCCAGACCGGGCGGCAGCAGGAACCACCACGCCCGCTGCGACACCGCGCCGTGCAGGTTCGCCGCGCGCAGCATCGACCCCCACGACACCGCCGACGGGTCGCCCAACCCCAGGAACGACAGGGTCGCCTCCGCGACGATCGCGTTGGCCACGGTCAGCGTGGTGTTCACGAACACCAGCGGCAGCACCGCGGGCAGCACGTGCCTGCCGATGACGTGCGCGTGCCCTCCGCCGAGGACCTTGGCGCGTTCGATGAACGGCCGCGCCTCCACGCTCAGCGTCTGCGCCCGCACCACCCGCGCGGTCGACGCCCACGACGTCACGCCGATGGCCAGCACGATCGTCCCGATCCCGCGCGGCAGGACCGTGGACAGCGCGATCGCGAGCACCAGCGACGGCAGGATCAGGAAGAAGTTGGTCACCCACATCAGCCCCGCCGACGGCCACCCGCCGAAGTGCGCGGCCGTGATGCCGACCAGCGTGCCGATCGCCACCGACAGCACGGTCGCCGTCAGCCCGATCAGCAGCGAGATCCGGCTGCCCCACCACGTCAGCAGCAGCACGGACCGGCCGGTGTGGTCGGTGCCGAACCAGTACTCGCCGCTGGGCGGCTGCCACCGCGCCCCGGCGGCCTTGGTCACGTCCAGACCGGTCGCGTCGGTGACCAGCGGCGCGAGCAGCGCCAACGCCACGACCACGCCGAGCACCACCAGACCGACCAGACCGCCGCGGTTGCGGGTGAACTCCCGCCACGTCGAGGAGACCGCCGCCCGGCGGCGCTGCCACACGATGCTCGTCACGACGCACGCACCCTCGGGTCCAGGACCTGGTAGAGCAGGTCGGCCAGCACGTTCATCACGATCACCGAACCCGCCAGCACGACGAACGTGCCCTGCAACAGCGGCAGGTCCGGCCCGGCCAGCGCCTCGTAGGTCAACAGGCCCAGCCCCGGCCAGGAGAACACCGTCTCCACGGTGATCGCCCCGGTCACCACCAGCCCGATGTGCAGGAACACCAGCGTCACCGTCGGCAGCAGTGCGTTGGGCACCGCGTGCCGACGCCGCACCTGGTCGTCGCGCAGCCCCTTGGCCCGCGCGGTCGTCAGGTAGTCGGCGTTCATCTCCTCCAGCAGCGAGGACCGCATCACCAGCTGGTACTGGGCGTAGACCACCGCGATCAGCGTCACGCACGGCAGCACCATGTGGTGGGCCACGTCCAGCGCCTGCGGCCAGAATTCCGGCGGGGTGCTGGAGAACCGCATCCCGCCGCTGGGGAACAGGTTCCCGGTCAGCATCGACAGCAGCATCCCCAGCCAGAACGCGGGCATCGCCCACCCGAGCAGCGCCACCCCCGTCGTCGTCCGGTCGAACAGGCTGTCGCGCCGCCACGCGCCCCGGATGCCCAACCACAGCCCCAGCGTCACCGCGATCAGCGTGGACGTGCCGACCAGCAGCAGGGTCGGCCCGACCCGTTCACCGATCAGCTCCGCCACCGTGCGCCGGTAGAACAGCGAGGTGCCCATGTCGCCGTGCAGCAGGTCGTTCACGTACCTGCCGAACTGCTCGACGATCGGCCGGTCGTAGCCGTGCAGCGCCCGCAGCTCGGCGATCTGCGCCTCGTCGACCTGACGGCCCCTGGTCATCGTGACCGTCGGGTCGCCGGGGATCAGCCGGAACAGGAAGAACCCCAGCACCACCACGGCCGCCAGGCTCGCGAGGGCGCCGCCGAGCTTCCCCGCGACGTGGCGCGGCACGCCGCCACCCCGCCGCGGGGACGTCTCGACCAGGGGGACGGCACTCACTCC
>DATMCA010001427.1:0-7697 GCA_035559015.1 Umezawaea sp.
GCGCGGCCCGCAGCAGCGCGATCCACTCCCGCGCGGCCGACACCCGGTCACCGGGCAGGATCGTGTACAGCGTGTTGCCCGACAGCGTGCTGCGTCCCGGCCGGGACCAGCCGAACCCGGTCGTGGCCCGTTCGAAGGCCAGCAGCAGCGCGGCGTGCCGCTCGGCGGCGATGTGCGCCCGGACGGCGATGACCCGCGACGAGCCCTGCGGCAGGCCGAGCCTGCTCACCACCGTGGCGGCGTCGGCCGTGCCCTCCAGCAGGCGGATCACCAGATCGGACTCGACCTGGCGCTCCAGGTCCGCGCTGGCCCGCGAGCGCAGCAGGTGCAGCGCCACGGTGCGCGCGCCGTCGGCCAGCGCGGTGCACCGCACCCCCGTCAGCGGGCTGCCGCACGTCACCCACACCGAGCCGAGCAGTTCGCGGCCCGCGCGCACGGCGACGACCATCCGCCCCGTCAGACCGTGCTCGGTGTCCTCCTCGACGAACAGGGGCTCGTCGTAGGCGGCGAGGTAGGCGGTGACGCCACGGGACTCGAACAGCTCCCGCAACCGGTCCGGCACCCGCCTGCCCAGGATCGTCCGGAGCCGGGCCGGGTCGGCGCCCTGCTGCGAACTGGAGTAGGCCAGCACCCCGGAGAGCCGGTCCTCGATGGTCACCGCGCCGCCGACCGCGCCCGCGAGGCTGTCGGCCAGGGCGAACAGGTCCGTCGGGCCACGGCCCGACTCGGTCTCCCGCCCCTCCAGCACCAGCCCGTAGACCACGCCCGCCAGCTGGCTCCAGGACACGGCGGGGTCGACCAGCAGCACCGCGACGCCCGCCGCCTCGCCGATCCGGGCCACGTCCCGTTCCACGTCGGCTCCGCCGTGCACGAGCACCACGCTGACCCGAGCCGCGACCGCCCACTCCACGGCCTGCTCCACCGACGCGGCCCCGACCGCCAGGAACACGTCACCGCCGACCGCGTGCGCGTCGCTGACCTCGTGGATCACCACGCTGCGCAGTTCCTCCGACCGGGGGACCGGGCAGCAGACCAGGCGCACGCCGTAGCCACCCAGCACGTTCACCAGGCGGTCCAACCTGATCATGAGCAGTCCCCTGTCCGAAGCCGATGACTTACCGTAACCGTCTCGGCTCGTGCGCACGCCCCCGCCGCCGCGCAACGGTCTCCCGCGGCGGCGAGGACGTGCGCGTCAGGTGGCTCCCGCGCGGTCGGCGAGCAGGCGCGCCAGTTCGGCGCGGGCGACCTTCCCGTTGCCGGACAGGGGGAGCGCGTCCAGGACGACGCACTCCCTCGGCACCTTGAACGGCTCGATCTCCTTGCGGAGGTCGCGGAGGACGTCGCGCGGCTTGACCGGTCCGGCCACCACGAGCACCGCGTGCGGTCCGGTGGTGTCGCCCGGTGGCACGACGGCCGCGCCGCGCACGCCGGGCAGGTGGTGGGCGGCCGCCTCGACCTCGGTCGTGCTGACCCGGAACCCCCGTTCCTTGTAGATGTCGTCACGGCGCCCGTCGACGTGCAGGTAGCCGTCCCCGTCGATCCACCCGTAGTCGCCGGTGCGCAGTTCCCGCGTCCCGTCCTCGGCGAACCGGAACCGCTCGGCGGTCAGGTCCTCGCGGCGCCAGTAGCCGGACATCACGTGCGGGCCGCGGACGACGAACTCGCCGAACCCGCCCGGCGCCGGCACTTCTCCGTCCGGGCCGACCACGACGACCTCGGTCCCGGACAGCGGGCGGCCCGAGGCACCGGGGTGGAGCAGGTCCTCGTCGGGCGCCATGATCGAGACGCGCTTGCACTCGGTCAGCCCGTACATGATCTGCACCCGCAGACCGGGGACCGCCCGCCGCAGGTCTGCCGCCACCTGCGGTTTCATCGCTGCTCCCGTGGTGGTGAGCAGGCGCAGCGCGGCCGGTGGCACGGTCGTCCGCTCCAGCAGCCACACCAGGGTCTCCGCCATCGCGGGCATCGCCGCGAGCACCGTGGCCCCCGCGACCGTGAGCGTCCTGAGCAGTGCGGCACCGCCCTCCTCGGCGGCGGCCCACCACAGCCGTGCACCGCCCAGCGTGGTGAGGAAGAGCTGGTAGAGGCCGTAGTCGAAGGACAGCGACAGGGCGCTGAACACGGTGTCGCCCGCGGTGTAGCCGATCCGCTCGTGGATCGCCCGTGCGACGAAGACCAGCTGCCGGTGCTCGGTGATCACGGCCTTGGGCCGCGACGTGCTGCCCGAGGTGTAGATCAGGCACACGACGTCCCGCGGCGACGGCGCCGGGAGGTCGACGGCCGAGGCGGTCACGGCACCCTCCGCCACCTCCGCGAGGTCCGCGGCGGCGATCCCGCGCCGCTCGGCCGCCGCGACCCCGTCGTCGTCCGAGCCGATCAGCAGCACGGGCTCCAGGTCGTCGAGCACGTGCTCCAACGCCCGATCCCTGACCTGCTCGTGCAGCACGCAGAACGCCGCCCCGACGCGCGAGACCGCGAACAGCAGCGCGGGCACGTGCACCGACACCGGCAGGGAGACCGCGATCCGGTCCCGCGGCCGCACGCCCCGCGCGACCAGCCAGCCCGCCAGCCGACGGCTGGCCTCCCGCAGTTCGCCGTACGTCGCCGAAGCACCCGCGGCGGACACCGCGACGGCGTCCGGGTCCGAGGCCGCCCGCCGGTCCAGGAGGTCGTGCAGGAGTTCCGCTCCCGCGCCGTCCTCAGCGGTCACGGCCGCTGTCCGCCACGAACCGGGTGAGCGAGCCGACGGTCCGCATCACGGCGGGGTCCAGTTCGTGCGGGTCGACGTGCATGCCGAACCGCTCCTCCAGCCTGGCGATGAGGTGCACGACGGACAACGAGTCCAGCGCCAGCTCGTCGAACAGGGTGGTCTCGTCGGTGAGGTCGTCGACCTCACCCAGCAGCCGCACGAGTTCGGCCCGCACCGCGTCGCCCAGCTCGTCGGCGACGCGCGGGGGTCTGGTGTCGGCGTCGAAGTCGGCCAGGACCTGCCGGGTGAACAGGTCCTCGACGGTGTCCCTGGTGCGCACGAGGTGCGCCCTGCCCTCGTGCACCAGCACCTCGGCGGGCCAGCCCTGCCCGTTCATGTAGGTGATGGACGCGCTCGGGCCGTACGCGCCGGACTGGAAGACGCCGATCAGGTCGCCCGGCTCGATCTCCGGCAGCTCCACGTCCTTGCCGATGATGTCGGTGGGGGTCAGCAGCAGGCCGGTCACCGTGCACGGCCCGGACACCGGCCGGTCGAGGTCCGTCAGCAGGGCCATGGGGAAGTTGCGCTTGTAGTAGGTGCCCATGCCGACGGCGGACATGTTCTGGTGCGTGCCGCCGTCGGTGATGACGAACCGCTCCCCGCGGGACTGCTTCACGTAGCGCGCGCTGATCACGTAGGTGCCGCTCGGCCCGACCAGGAACCGGCCGGGTTCGATCGCGACCCGCGCGGACGGGTAGCGCAGCAGGAACGCGTCGACGGCGCGGTTGACGCCCTCGGCGAGCACGTCGAGGTCCACCTCCGGTTCGTCGGCGTGGTACGGGATGCCGATCCCGCCGCCGATGTCGACCAGTTCCGGCTCGAAGCCCAGCGCGTCGGAGACCTTCACGGCCAGGTCGAAGATCCGCTCGGTGTTGTCGACCACCACCCGCGCGTTGAGGATGCGGGTGCCGGTGAAGACGTGGATGCCCAGGAAGCGCACGTGCGGGTGCCGTTCCACGACGTCGGTCGCGGCCAGCACCTGGTCCTCGTCGATGCCGAACTCGCGGGGCTTCCCGGCCATGCTCAGCCGCCCGCCCTGCACGCCGAACGCCGGGTTCACCCGCAGCAGCACGGGCGTCCGCTTGCCGGCGGCGGCGGAGAGTTCCTCGATCGTCCGGAGTTCGGCGAACGACTCGCAGATGATCGCCCGGATGCCCAGGTCCACCAACGTGCGCAGGTCGTCGACGCTCTTGCCCGGACCGGTGAACAGGACGTCGGCGGGCCGGACGCCCGCTCTCAGCGCGCTGGTCAGCTCGCCGATCGAGCACACCTCCGCCGAGGCGCCCGCGCGGAGCAACACCTTGACCACGCTGATGTTCGGGTTCGGCTTGAGCGAGTAGAAGATCTCGACCGCGCTGTGTAAGCGGGCCCGCAGATCCCGGTAGGTCCGTTCGATCTCGGCGCCGTCGTAGACGTACAGCGGGCTCTCGAACCGGTCGACCAGTTCGGAGATCCCGATCCCCTGCACGGAGTACTCGGTCATGTGGTGGCTCCCCATTTCGTCGCAGGCGGAGTGAACTCGGTCATCCGCGTTGTCCCAGCGGTGCGAAGGCGCGCTCCGGGCCGAGGAGCCGCCCGCTCCCTCGCGCGGGAAGTCGTTGTCCGACAGCAGGACCACGACGTCCGCGGGCGGTGCGCCACCACGGTTTCGATGCCCTGGCCGACGTCCGCGCTCTCCCGGCCGCGCCGGTGCTGCCGACCTCGACGGTGACGGTCTCCTGCCCGAGACCGGCCTTCCCCAGAACCGTCGCGCGGCCCGCCCCGACGAGCCGCCCCCGCGCACGGGCGGAAGCTGCTTCCTCGCGCCACCACAGGACCGTAGCGCGCCGAACGGCCGGTTGAGGCGGTCCGGGTGATCCGAGCGGTCGCGAAGCATCGGAGGTCCGAAGATGCGAGCCGGGAGGAGCTCCTGGCTCGTCAACGGGTTGTGCCCGCCCGATTCCGGGGCGGAATCGGGATCACGCCAGAGGCGGGTGCTCCCGCACCGCGCAGCGGCGGCGGAACCAGGCGAGGTACCTCTCCGGGGACTCGCCCTGACTCAGCAGACCGGCCGCTCCGGTCAACGGGAACATCGCCGCGTGCGTGAGGGCTCGTTCGTACGCGGTGCCGCCGACGGCTTCGCGCACCAGTGGCCAGCCGAAGGCGCCGAACGCGGCCGCGTCGTGGGACGGATCGCCCGCGTGGGCGAAGTCCCAGTCCAGGACGCCCGTCACCCGACCGTTCCGCCAGCGGAGGTTCACCGGGGCCAGGTCGCCGTGCACGAAGCGGTTCGGGACGGGTGGCAGTTGCTCGAACCGGGTGAGCACACCGGACGCCTGCCGCCGTTCGTCGTCGGAGAGCAGCGGGAACACGTGCTCCTCGATCTCCTCGACCACGCGCCGGCCGCCGGCGAACCGCAACGGCTCGTCCAGCACGGCGATCAGTTCCGGTTCGAGCACAACGGACTCCAGCGGGTCCAGGACGTCGTGGATCGCCCTGAGCACGACCTCCCGCGGCAGGTCGGCGGGCGCGGGACCGCCCGGCACGTACGTGACGACCACGTGGGCCTCGCCCAGCGGCCGGTCGAGCTGGTCCTCGACGAGGTGCGGCACCGCGAACGGCAGGTCCAGTTCGGCGATCGCCCGCGTCGCCCCGGCCCGGCGTGGAGCCTCGGCCAGCGCCGCGGGGGTGCGCGGGAAGCGTGCCGCCCACGCGCCGTCCAGCACCACCACGTCGTGGAAGGTGCCCTGGACGAAACGCGGTGCGAGACCGCGGATCTCGGGGCGTGACAGGGCGAGCACGTCGATCAGGGCTTCACTTCGCTCACGGCTCATCGGATCCAAGTCTTGCACTCCCGGAACGTCCGTCCACAACGGCCGCGTCGTCGATCAGGGGGCGACCCGGACTGGAACCGGGGTGAAGGTGTCCGCCGGGTCGTGGGCGTCGAGCCGCCGGGCGAACTCGCGGACACCGCCGGGCCACGGGTTCGTGACCGGACCGTCGGAGCCGCGCTTGAACCAGGACGGGACGCCGTCGGGCCACACCGTGCGGGCCAGTGCCGCGTCCAGCCACCGCCGGTAGCCGGCCATCGCCGTCGGGGTGACCGCCACGGGCGCACCGAGCCGCGCGGCGAGCGCCAGGCAGTTCGTGATGTAGCGGACCTGGTGCTCCTTCATCGAGGGGTTGCTGTTCGCCGGGGTGAAGCTGTGCGGTCCGGCGATCAGGTACATCGAGGGGAACCCCGGCACGGCGAGCCCGAAGAACGCCTCGGGGCGGCCCTGCTCGGCCCAGTGCGCGTGCAGGTCGGTGCCGCCCCGGCCCCGGACGTCGATGCCGCGCAGGAACTCCGGGGCGTGGAACCCGGTGGCCCACACGATCACGTCGGCCCGGCGGTGCCGACCGTCGACCGTGCGGATGCCGTCGCGGGTGACCTGGTCGACGGGGTCGGTGACCAGGTCGACGTGGGGCAGGGACAGCGCCGGGTAGAACCGGCTGTCCATCAGGACGCGCTTCTCGCCGATGCGGTAGTCCGGGGTGAGCTTGTCGCGCAACGCCCGATCGGGGACCTGACGTCGTAGATGGGCGCGGGCGAGCCACCGGGCGGGTCGGGCCGACCAGCCTCCGCGCATGATCGGCGCGAGAGCCAGGTCGGCTCCGACGTACAGCCCGGTCCGGTAGAGCTGGTGCAGCCCCGGCACGTGCGCCAGCGCCCACCGGCTGACCGGCCCGAACCGCTCGGCGGGTTTGGGGAGGATCCAGGCCGGGGTGCGCTGGTACACCGTGACCGCCGCCGCGGTGCGCGCCAGTTCCGGAACCATCTGCGCGGCCGACGATCCCGTTCCGACGACCGCGACGTGTCCGGTCAGGTCGGCGCCGTGGTCCCACCGCGCGGAGTGGAACGCCGGGCCGGCGAAGGTCTCCGCGCCGGGAACGGCGGGAACGGCGGGTCGGTGGAGCTGCCCCACGGCCCACACCACGGCGGCGGCGCGCAGGAGCCGCCCGTCGGTGGTGGTCAGCGTCCAGGTGCCGTCCGCGTCGCCGTAGGTCGCCGAGGCGACGGAGGTGTTGCGGCGGAGGTGGTCCCGCAGCCCGTTGCGCTCGACGACGGCGCGCATGTACTCCAGGATCGAGGCCTGGTCCGGGAATCGCACCTCGGCGTCGCGGTAGGGGTCGAACGCGAACGAGTACAGGTGGGACGGCACGTCGCAGGCGCTGCCGGGATAGGTGTTCTCCCGCCACACCCCGCCCACGTCGGCGCCCTCCTCCAGGATGACGAAGTCGTGGATCCCCGCGGCTCGCAGTGCCGCGCCCATGGTGATCCCACCGAATCCGGCGCCTACCACCACGACGTCGTGCCTGGTCATAGGCCCAGCCTATCGTCTGGGCGACGGTGTTCCGAGGCAGAAGAATGCCTTGTTCCCGCTGCCCGGACAGGTGATCAGCCGAGCAGGTCGTGGACGATCGCGGTCGCGGCGCGGACGACGGACGCCCGGTGGCGCTTGAGCCGCGCCGCCGACTCGACCCCGGTGGGGGTGCGGATGGGTGCCGCGGTGGTGTTCCAGACCTGGGCCAGCGCGAGGATCAGCATCATCACGTCGGTGGTCGCTTCGAGCCGGGCGTTGTGCGCCGTCGCCAACTCCCGGGCCTTCTCGACGTGCGCGTGGACCATCTCGGGGGACGGCTCCGGGCGTTCCAGGGCGCGCCACTGCGCGAGCCGGAGGATGCCGGGGTGGGCGACGAAGTGGTCGAACAGCGCGCCGACGTAACCGGGCAGGTCGGTGACCCGGAACGGCACGAGGTCGGCCAGCGCTTGCAGCCGCGAGTTCAGGACCGCGTCGAAGAGCGCGTCCTTCGACCCGAAGTAGGCGTAGATGGCCTGCTTGTTCGCCTCCGCGGCCGCCGCGATCCGGTCGACCCTGGCGCCCGCCAGGCCGCGTTCCACGAACTCGTCGTACGCGGCGTCCAGCAA
>DATMCA010001428.1:0-7121 GCA_035559015.1 Umezawaea sp.
GCGAGTACGAGGGCCGCGGGCTCGTGCGGCGGCTGATGGCGTGGGCGCACCAGCGTTCCGCCGACCGGGGCCACCTGGCGCAGGTGATGATCGGCATCCCGTACTTCTACCGACGGTTCGGCTACGCCTACGCCATCCCGATCCCGCCGACCCGACGGGTCGCCGTCGCTCCTCCCCCGGTCGACGGGCACGTGGTGCGGGAGGCCGGCCCGGACGACATCAAGGCGATGGCCGACGTGCAGGACGGCCTCCAGGCCGAGCTGGACCTGCGGATGCCGCACTCCGCCGCGTGCTGGCGGTGGCTGGTGGCGCGCGAGGGCAGCACGCAGTGGGTGGTCGAGCGCGACGGCGTCGTGGTCGGCGTGGGGCGGCAGACGGGTTCTCACCTCAACGAGGTCGCCGGGGTGGACGCCGCCGCCGAGCAGGCGCTGCTGCACCACGTCGTGGGGCTCGCGGAGAACGTCGTGGTGACCGACCGCCTCGGCAACCGGCTGGGCCCGTTCCTCGGACCGCTGCCCGAGGGCCCCGAGATGTACTACGCCAGGATCCCGGACACCGCCGCCCTGCTGGACCACCTGCGCCCGCTGCTGTCCCGCCGCGCGGCCGGGTACGACGGCGAGGTCGTGGTGTCGTTCTTCGGTTCCCACGTCCGCTTCCGCTGCACGGACGGCGAGGCGGGCCCCATGACCGCGGGCGGGCCGATGCAGGGGCCCGCCTCCGTCGGCGGGGCGGGGGTCGCGCCGGACCTCGTGCCGTCGCTGCTGTTCGGCCCGCACGGCGTCGAAGGGCTGGCCAGGCTCCACCCGGACGTCTACCCCGGCCCGAACCGCGCGCTCATGGCCGCCCTCTTCCCGCCCGTCCGCGCCGACCTGCTGACCTACTACGTGCCCTGAGCCGTCAGCAGGTCGGCCGCGACCGCCGCGCCGTCCGTGCGCACCTCGACGGCGCGGGCTCGGACCGCCACGTCCGGCAGGAGCGCGTCGGCGAGCGCCGCCGCCAGCGAGTCGGTGGTCGGCACGGCGGGCGCGTGGGCGCTGCCGATGCCGAGGTCTCGGACGCGTCCGGCGAAGTAGTGCTGGTCGTACATCTGCGGGACGACCACCTGCGGCGTGCCCGCGCCCGTGGCGGCGGTGGTCGTGCCCGCGCCGCCGTGGTGCACGACGGCCGCGACCCGGCGGAAGAGCGCCCGCTGGTTCACCTCGCCGATCGACAGGCAGTCCGGCTCACCGTCCACGAGGGACAGGTCGGCCCACCCCCTGGACACCACGGCCCGCCGTCCCAACGCCCGTGCCGCCTCCACCATCGTCTTGGCGAGGTCGTCCGGTGCGCGCATGCTGCCGAAGCCGAAGTACACCGGCGGGTCACCCGCGTCGAGGAACGCTTCCAGTTCCGCCGACAGCGGGCGCCCGTCCGGCAGGATCCACGCCCCGGTCTGGACGACGCCACCGCCGCCCGGCCACGGCGCCAGCACCGGGTCGGCGGCCAGCCACGGCCGGTCGGTGAAGACGTGGCTCCGCACGTCGGTCACCGGCTCCTGCCCCGCCGCCGCCCGGTGGGCGTTGAGCGCCGGACCCCAGGTGGCGTTCCAGTGCCGCGCGTCCTCCTCCCAGAGTGCGCCGTTGTCCACCGGGCCGACCGCGGGCTCCTGCCCCAGCAGCCCGAGCACGGGCGGCGCGTGGTGCGGGGACGGCAGCGAGATCGGGACGTAGGCGGCGTACGCGTAGCGCATCCCCGTCCGCTCGGCGATCGAACGCGCGGCGACCTGCAACGCCCCGCCCGCCACCAGCACGTCACAGCCCTCGGCGGCTTGCGCGACGGCCTCGAACTGGGCGGCGACCGTACCCTCCACCATCTGCCGCACCTGCTCGGGCGACGGCCGCGACACGGCTCCCGGCTTCGCGGTCCCCCGCAGTTCGGGCCCGACCGGCGTGAACTGGATCCCCAGCCCGCCGATCCAGTCGCCGAAGTCGGGAGGCGCGCACACCCGCACCCCCTGCCCCGCCTCCCGCAACCTCATTGCCAGCGCCACCACCGGCTGCACGTCACCCCGCGACCCGATCGTCGACAGCAGAACCCGCATCGGAACTCCCCTCCGGCATCCATGAGCCCGCGAAGTGTGGGCCCGCACCGGGGTCTTGCCGCAAGTCCCCCCGTCGGCTATAAGTTCCAATGGGGCCAATGACTTCAGGTGCCCCGAATCCCTCCGGCAGCACCGCGCGGTCGACGGCGTCGGTCATGGCCCCGCCGCGCACCGGTGATCCACAATGGCGGGATGAAGCCGAAGGTGTTCATCGCGGGTCCGGTGTCGTGGAACCACCTGGTGTCGGTGGACGAACTGCCGGCGGCCCGTCCGCACAGGGCGTTCGCCAGGGGGCACTGGAAGACGATCGGCGGGACGTCCGCGGGCAAGGCGTTGAACCTCGCGAAGCTCGGCGCGCGGGTCACGCTGCGGACGGTGGTGGGTGACGACGAGCCCGGACGGGCGGTGCTCGCCGTGCTGGCCGCGGCCGGGGTGGACGTGATCGCGGAGGTCGCCGACGGGCCGACCGAGCAGCACCTCAACCTGATGGACCCGAAGGGCGGCCGGGTGTCCATCTACCTGGAACTGCCCGAACTTCGCGAACCGCGGCACGACGAACGGGCGTTGGCCGCGCTGGTGGACGCGGACGCCGCCGTGGTCGACCTGGCCGAGCACTCCCGGCCGCTGCTGGCCGCCGCGCGGGTCGCGGGCGTCCCGATCTGGTGCGACCTGCACGACTACAACGGCAGGTCGGCGTTCCACCGGGACTTCCTGGCCGCCGCGGACTACCTGTTCCTCAACGACGACGGCGTCCCGGACCGCGCCGACCTGGAGGCGCTGCTCGTGGCCGCCGACGCCCGTGTCGCGGTGGCGACGCTCGGCGCGGACGGCGCGATGGCCGCCGCCGAGGGCGTGGTGCACCGGGTCGCCGCGGTCCCGGTCGAGCGGATCGTGGACACCAACGGCGCGGGCGACGCGTTCTTCTCCGGCTTCCTGGTCGCCCACCACGGGGGCGCGGCCGTGCCCGACGCGCTCGCCGCCGGGGCGACCGCCGCCGCGCGCTGCCTCGGTTCACCGGACCTCGCCTGATCGGGTGGTCGGCCGGCGAGCGCCCGGCCGGACGGGTTATCGTGGACGGCGGATGATCGCGATCGAGGGAGCACGGAAGTGGCAGGCGAAGACGACGTCTCCGGGTGATACCGGAGGTACCAGGCCGTAGAGCGAACGCGCGTCAGCGCTGCCGCCGCGGCCTTCTCGTCGTCTCCCCACTTCCTGGTACCAGCCGGGCGGTCCAGTCGCGCCCGCATCGCACGCGAGGTCTTCCGCATGTCCATCACCTGCTCGAACCTGTCCTTCTCCTGGCCGGATGACACGCCGGTCTTCGAGGACCTGTCCTGCACGTTCCCCGGTGGCCGCACCGGGTTGGTCGCACCGAACGGCGCGGGCAAGAGCACCCTGCTCAAGCTGATCGCCGGCGAACTCCGGCCCGGCGCCGGTTCCACCTCCGTCGACGGGGTGCTCGGGTACCTCCCCCAGAGCCTGCCGCTCGACGGCGACCTGACCGCGGCCGAGGTGCTCGGGATCGCGCCGCAGGTCCGGGCTCTCGCCGCGATCGAGTCCGGCGACGCGAGCGAGGAGCACTTCGCCACTATCGGCAACGACTGGGACATCGAGGAGCGCACCCGCGCCCAGCTCGACCGGCTCGGTCTGGAGGACGTCGACCTCACCCGCCGCCTCGGCACGCTCAGCGGCGGCCAGGTCGTCTTCCTCGGCGTCGCGGCGCAACTGCTGAAGCGACCGGACGTGCTGCTGCTCGACGAGCCCACCAACAACCTCGACCTCGACGCCCGCCGGAAGCTGTACGCCGTGATCGAGGACTGGACCGGCACCCTGCTGCTGGTCAGCCACGACCGGGCGCTGCTCGACCGGATGGACCGCATCGCCGAACTCGACCGGGGCGAGATCCGGTTCCACGGCGGCGACTTCACGTCGTACGAGGAGGCGACGCTGGCCGCTCGGGAGGTCGCCGAGAAGAACATCCGGAACGCTGAGCAGGACGTGAAGCGGGAGAAGCGCGAGATGCAGCAGGCCCGCGAGCGCGCCGAGCGCCGGGCGGGCAACGCCGCGCGGAACCTCAAGAGCGCGGGCCTGCCGAGGATCTTCGCGGGCAACATGAAGCGGGGCGCGCAGGAGTCCGCGGGCAAGGCGCGGGAAACGCACACCTCCCGCGTCGACGACGCCAAGGCCAGGCTCGACGAGGCGGGTCGCGCCTTGCGCGAAGACCAGAAGATCGTGCTGGTGATGCCCGGCACGACCGTCCCACCGGGACGGACGGTCTTCCACGGCGAGCGGATGCGGGTCGACTACGGCTCAAGCGCCCAGTTCGCGGGCGAGGGCGTCGACCTGACGATCCGCGGGCCCGAGCGGATCTCGTTGACCGGCCCGAACGGCGCGGGCAAGTCGACCCTGCTGCGCGTCCTCAACGGTGACCTGGAGATGCCCGGCACCAAGCGCGTGGACGGCCGGATCGCCTACCTCTCCCAACGCCTCGACCTGCTCGACCCGAACCGCACGGTGGCCGACAGCCTGGCCGCGTTCGCACCGGCCATGCCCGAGGCACAACGGATGAACCTACTGGCCCGCTTCCTCTTCCGGGGCACGCGCATCCACCTGCCGATCGGCGTGCTGTCCGGCGGCGAACGCCTGCGCGCCACCCTGGCGTGCGTGCTGTTCGCCGAACCGGCACCCCAGTTGCTGCTGCTGGACGAACCGACGAACAACCTCGACCTGGTCAGCGTCGGCCAGCTGGAGAGCGCGCTCAACGCCTACCAGGGCGCGTTCGTCGTCGTGAGCCACGACGAACACTTCCTGGCCGCCATCGCCGTGAACCGCCGACTCCGACTGTCCGACGGGGTACTGCTGGAAATGGGCGCACCCGAGCCCGAGTGATTGATGATTTCGTCGCCCTGCTCGAACGGGAAATCTCGCGGCCGTCAGGACGGGTGCTGGTCCTCCACGGGGGCGGAGGGTTTGGGAAAACGACGCTGGCACTCGAAGCGGTCCGGTTGGCCTTCGCGCGGGAAATGGACATCTGGTGGATTTCCGCCTCCGACACCACGCGGCTGAACGCCGGGATGCGCGAGGTGGCGCTCCGCCTGGGAATCCCGGCGGCGGAGTTCGACCACGCGTGGTCCGGCCGGGCTTCCGCGCCGGACCTCCTCTGGCGCCACCTCCACCGGAGCGGGCGGCGGTGGGTCCTGATCATCGACGACGCGAACGAGCCGCAGGCGCTCGCTGGTCGTGACCAGCGGTTGCGCGACGGAACGGGGTGGCTGCGACCCCCGCACGGCGGTCGGGGGACGGTGATCGTGACGAGTCGCGACGGGAACCGTCACGCCTGGGGCGACTTCTCCCGCCTCCACAGGGTCGGCTCACTCGACGAGGTGTCCGGCGGCAAAGCGCTCCTGGACCTGACGGGCGACGGCGCCGGGACCGAAGCTCAAGCCCGCGCGTTGTCGGCACAACTCGGCGGTCTTCCACTCGCGCTGCACATCGCCGGGACCTACCTGGCGTATTCGGCCCACGCCCCGCGCATTCCCGGCAGCACCGTGCCGCGCACCTTCCGCTGCTACGGATCGGCGCTGGAGGAGCAGTTCGCCACCACGATCGACCGATTACCCCCTGACGATCGACAGCCGCGTGCGGAAACCCGAATGGTGACGCGCACGTGGGAGCTGTCGCTCGACCTCCTCGCCCGACAGGGCTTTCCCAAGGCCAGGTCGCTGATGCGATTCCTCGCGTGTTTCTCCCAGGCTCCCGTGCCCTGCTGGCTGGCCAGTGCCCTGCACGGAGGGGCCCCGCTGGCCCTCCTCTCCAGGAGGTCGAACCCGAGCAGGGCGGACAGTACCCTCGCCAGGGCCGCGTTCGTGGACTACATCTCACAGCTGTTCCTGGAGTTCGACCGGTCCCGGACCTATCTGGACCTGCACCGCCGCTCGTCCGATCGGCGGTGAACATGTCCTGTCCTCGTCGGCGGGTGCCGCCGTACCGACGGCGGCCACGGTTCACGTCGACGGTTCGGCCACGTGCACGACGACCCCGGCCGCTCGCAGCCGGTCGAGTTCCTCCGCCGGTGCGTGGCTGTCGGTGACGACGTGTGCGATGCGGTTCGGTGCGACGGTCTGGACCATCGTGTCGACGCCGATCTTCGTGTGGTCGGCCAAGACTGCCACGTCGTCGGCGATGGCGGCCATGGCGCGGTCGACGCCCGCGACCGCGGTGTTCGGTGTGGACAGACCGTGGCCGGCCGAGAGTCCGTTGCCGGACAGGAAGGCGCGTTGCACGCGGAGGCCGCTGATGCCCTGTTCGGTGGTGCTGCCGACGAGCGCGAATATCGTTCCTCTGAGGACTCCGCCGGGGAGGATGACCTCGACGCCGGTGCTCCTCGCGAGTGCCTGGGCGACCAGCAGGGAGTTGGTCACGACCGTCAAGCGCGGCACGCGGGCCAGGCGGCGGGCCAGGGCCTGGGTGGTGGTGCCGGCGCCGACGACGATCGCGTCGCCCGGTGACACGAGGTCGGCGGCCAGGTCGGCGATGGCGGCCTTGGCGGCGCTCGCCACGCCGGTCTTCTCCGAGTGGCTGGGCTCGTAGGCGGGGCCGTCGGTGGCGACCGCGCCACCACGTCTGCGCACGAGCAGGCCGTCGGTGTCGAGGAACCGCAGGTCGCGGCGGACGGTCACCTCGCTGGCCCCGACGATCCTGGCCAGCTCGCGCAGGGACACGGCCCCGTTCGTGCGGACCAGTTCGAGGATCACCTGTCGACGTTCGGCGGCGAACACGGATCCAAGATTAGGTCGTTCACGACCGGAGTTGACCGTTCCGGAGCGGATCGTGCGCCACTTCCGATCAATCCCTGGTGCCCGCCGACCGTCTGCGGGTACATGTCGTGGGCCGACCGCGGACGAGGGAGGGCACGCGATGGAGGGTGGAATCGACCGCCGCAGTCTGCTGCGCGGGGTGGGGGCGGTGGGGTGCGCGGCAGCGCTGCCCGGCCTGCTCGGCGCCCCGACAGCGACGGCGCAACCGGTCCGGACCCCGTTCG
>DATMCA010001429.1:0-3140 GCA_035559015.1 Umezawaea sp.
CGGATCCGGGTCCTGCCCGGCGTGCACGGCGAGCGTGTCGAAGCCCTGGCTCATCCTGGCAAGGCTAGTCCTGGCTAGGTTGGTAAACGTGGCCGGTTGTCTGTTCTGCTCGATCATCTCGGGTGAGGTGCCCTCGTTCACGGTGGCCAGCACCGAGGAGTGCGTGGCCTTTCTCGACACCCGTCCGGTGTTCAAGGGGCACGTGCTGGTGGTTCCCAGGGAGCACGTGGTGACCCTCGCCGACCTGGCGGCGCCTTTGTTGGAACCGCTGTTCGGCTTCGCCCAGCGGTTGTCGGTGGCGGCCGAGAAGGGGCTGGGCGCCGGCGGCTCGTTCGTCGCGATGAACAACAAGGTGTCGCAGTCGGTGGCGCACCTGCACGTCCACGTGGTGCCGCGCACGAAGGGCGACGGGCTGCGCGGCTTCTTCTGGCCGCGAACGAAGTACGAATCCGACGCGGAGGCCGAATCGTACGCGTCACGTCTCGCCGACGCGCTGCCCGGGCATGCTTGAGGGTGGACCGGTGTTGTAAGAGCCGATCCACTATGTGAAGGGGTGTGACCGTGTTTCTCCGGCACAAGAAGCTGGACCTGCCGACGGCCGAGGAGGCCCTGCCGGGCCGCGACACCGAGTTGCCGGTGGCCGCCCGGCACACCGTGCTCGGAAATCCGTTGAAGGGTCCGTGGCCCGCGGGCCTGCAGACCGCCGTGTTCGGGATGGGCTGCTTCTGGGGCGCCGAGCGGCTGTTCTGGCGGCTGCCCGGCGTGTACTCGACGGCTGCCGGCTACGCCGGCGGGATCACGCCGAACCCGACGTACGAGGAGGTCTGCTCCGGCCGCACCGGCCACACCGAGGCCGTGCTTGTCGTGTACGACCCCAAGGAAGTCACCTACGACCAGTTGCTGAAGGTGTTCTGGGAGAACCACGACCCGACCCAGGGCATGCGGCAGGGCAACGACATCGGGACCCAGTACCGGTCGGCGATCTACGCGACGACCGACGAGCAGTACGCGCGGGCGCTCGAGTCCCGCGAACTGTTCCAGGACGTGACCAGGTCGGCCGGCTACGGCGACGTCACCACCGAGATCGCCAAGGCCGGTGACTTCTACTACGCCGAGGACTACCACCAGCAGTACCTCAGCGACGCCAAGAACCCGAACGGGTACTGCAACCACGGGCCCAACGGCCTGAGCTGCCCGATCGGCGTCGCCCGGTCCGAGGCCTGATCTCCGCGATCTTGGACTCCTGTCCTCACCGTTTCACGATCTTGTCCGGGTGTTGGGATCGGGGTTGGGTAGTGATGTGGGTCGATGTCTGATGGTGGCTGGGTAGGGTCGGGGCCCGGCTGTCGCGTCGGGTGGGCGGGGTCTCCGGGCCGTGGGCTGCTCGTCGGGGGGTGGGTGGGGTGGTGGCTATCCGGGGTCGGGCAGGGCGGTCAGGCGGGTGAGCGCGTCGATGATCACGGTGGTCCAGGGCCAGGTCGTGGGGTAGTCCAGACGGGTGCGTCGGCTGGTGTGCACGAGGCGGCCGGCGCAGGCGAACAGGCGGTGGCGCAGGGTTTTCGGGCTGGCCACTCGCCAGGGGCCGGTCAGGGCGAGGCGGGCGGTGTGGGCGAGGAGGAGTTGGGCGCAGGCGATGACGGCCAGCCAGATCCGGTTGGAGGCCAGGTCGGGGTAGGGCAGGTCGGTCAGGCCGGTGTCTTTGCCGTCTTTGATGCGGTCTTCGACCCGGGCGTGTCGGCGGTGGTCGAGTTCGAGCACGTCGGCGGGCAGGTCCGCCCGGTTGGTCAGGATGGCGGTGTAGCGCATCCCGTCGACCTCGCAGATCGACAGCTGCCGGTATTTGGCGACGCTGGACGGGTACTCGCGACGCACGATCAGCCGACAGTCGGGCGGCCAGCCGCGGACCCAGCCGTCGTCGGTGGCCTCGGCGACCTGGGCGACCCCGGCGGAGTCGATGGTGGCGGGGCCGGCCAGGGCCGGCGTCCAGGCGTGCCCGGGCAGCGCGGTGGCCAGGTCGATGATGTCCGGGCCGGTCAGGGTGTACCGCACGGAGAACTGCATGCCCTGCTCGTGGATGAAGTCCAGCAGTGCGTGGGTGGCCCCGGCCCCGTCGATACGCACCAGGATCGGCCGGCGGCCGTGCCCGTCGCGGCGGGTCCACTGCTCGGGCAGCGAGGCCAGCACCCGCTCCAGCACGGTGATGTGGTCAGCGGCGGTGTTGGACCCGGCATTGCCCGGGCGCAGCAGCGCCCCCGCCGGCTCCCCGGTCCCGCCCGGGCCGTGGTCGATGAACCCGAACAGCGGATGCAACCCGAACGTCTTCTTGAACGTGTTCGCCGCCCCCTGCTTGGCCGAGTACACCGTGACCAGCGAGGCGTCCAGATCAACCGTGATCACCGCGTCCCGGGCCGGGGCACCACCGAGCTGCCACGCCACCGCACGAGCGTCGGCCAGCGCCTGCCAGATCGCCGCCTCGGCCGCCGCACCCCCGTCGTCGGCCACCAGCGCCGCCACCGTCCGCGACACCGTCGCCGGCGAGGCCACCGGCCCGAACACTCCCGGCGCGGCCCGTAACACCGCCATGTCCACCGGCCGGCGACCCCCCACCGCCAGACTGAGCGCCGCGTGCAGCAGCACCGTGCCCGGATCATGCACCGCCGTCGGCCGCCACCGGGCCAACCCGGCCCGCAACCCCGCCGCCAGGCCGATCCTGGCCGCCGTTTCCACCAGTAGCCGGCCCCCGGCATGCGACACCACACCCCGAGCCCCGACACCAAACCCGATCTTGGCAACCCGACCGTTACGCTTCACCCCGGAAGTGCCTTTCCGCAGCAGGGATCTATGTCTTTGGCTTGACACAGCTTCCCTTGCAGAAAGGCACTTCCCCCACATTCACCCCGGCGCGCCACCCCAAGATCATGAAACCGCGAGGCTGTCGGTGCGCCAGCACCGACAGACGTCCAAGATCGCGCGGGACTAGGATCGGCCCATGAGTCCGGACTGGACGGCCCTGCGCG
Organism: Umezawaea sp.; assembly: GCA_035559015.1. Taxonomy (GTDB): domain Bacteria; phylum Actinomycetota; class Actinomycetes; order Mycobacteriales; family Pseudonocardiaceae; genus Umezawaea. The sequence goes on from DATMCA010001429.1 coordinate 3,018, forward strand.
CTGCCGCCGTGGCGGCGATGCGCCGCGCGTACGCGCCGTACTCCAACTTCCCCGTGGGGGTGGCCGGCCTCGTCGACGACGGCCGGGTCATCGCCGCCTGCAACGTCGAGAACGCCTCATACG
>DATMCA010001430.1:0-6209 GCA_035559015.1 Umezawaea sp.
GGGAACTTGGACTGCTCCGACAGCGCGGGCCGGTTGGGCGAGGCGTCGGACACCTGGTCCTTGTTCGCGCTACCTGCGCGTTCGAGGGCCTCCTTGGCCGACTCCCAGCGCTGCTCCGGGGCCAGGCGGATCGCCTCGGCGAGTTCGGGCATGCCGTCGAACAACGCGGGCATCAGCTGCGACGCCGTCGGTCCGGCGAAGCCCATGACGACCAGGACCACCGTCAGCAGCGTGAAGCGCCGACGACGACCGCGCGGTCTTCCGGGCACGACAAAATGGCGAATTCCCCCCACAGCGCGACTTCCCCCCGTGTTTGCGCAAAGCGCCGCACGGCCGCCGCGACCGCGCGTTGGTAAAGATGCGGCAAGAGATCGAAAATGACAAGCCCGGGAATCCGGCGTCCAGCGGGGACCGTGCGAAGCGTCACAGCGTGCGGGGGCGATGTCCGGAACAGGACAGACCCCGGACGTCCCGGATCGGCGCACGGACGGCGGGGCGCCGATCTAGGGTCGCGGTCATGCGTGCTGAGGACGACGAGCGGGTTCCGGAAGTGCTGGCCGCGCACCTGCCCGCGTACCGGGTCGAGCGGGTGGAGCCGCTCGGCGAGGGGCAGGACAACGTCGCGTTCGAGGTGAACGGCGAACTGGTCGTGCGGTTCGCGAGGGAACCCGATCCCGAGGAGGCGGACCGCGAGGCGCGGCTGCTGGCGAAGGTGGCCGAGTTCTCACCGATCCCGGTGCCCGCACCGGTGTTCTCCGTCACGGCGATCGGCTGCCTCGCGTACTGGAAAGTGCCCGGCAGGCAACTTCTGGGGCTCGCGGGAGCGCCCGCGGCGAAGATCGGCGCGGTGCTCGGCGAGTACCTGGCGGTGCTGAACGCGGTGCCGCCGGAGCGGGTGGCGGACGTGGTCGGGGTGGACGACGATCCGCCGTCGCGGTGGCTCGCCGAGGCCGCGGCGCTGTACGATCCGTCCACTGTGCCCACCGTCCACCGTGGACGGATCGAGGAGTTCCTGGCGGCCGAGCCGCCGTCGGCGCGGTCGGGGACGGTGTTCTCGCACAACGACTTGGGCGTCGAGCACGTGCTGGTCGACCCTCGCACGTGGACGGTGACCGGGGTGATCGACTGGACCGACGCGGCGTTCACGGACGCGGCGTACGACCTCGGGTTGGTCTACCGCGATCTCGGGCCGGCGGCGTTCGAGGCGGCCCTGGCGGCGTACGGCAGCGACGAGCCGCGGGAGCGGGCAGTGTTCCTCGCGCGGTGCACGGTGCTCGAGGACCTGGACTACGGGATCCGGTCCGGGAAGCGGGTCTACGCCCGGAACGCGCTGAACTCGATGGAGTGGCTGTTCTGTTAGCGTAGCTAATCATGTGGACCGGACTGCTACTCGCCGGCTTGGTGGTGGCGCTAGGCGGGCTGGTCCAGGGACTGGCGGGCTTCGGCCTGGCGCTCGTGGCGGTGCCGATCCTCGCCCTGCTCGACCCGTCGCTGCTGCCGGTGCCGATCCTCATCACCGCCATGACCCACTCGATCATGAGCCTCGCGCGCGAACACGCCCACGTCGACTGGCACGGCGTCGGCTGGGCCATCCTCGGCCGGCTGCCCGGCACCGTCATCGGCGTGCTGCTGGTGGACTCGTTGAACCAGAACCAGTTCAGCCTGCTGATCGGTGTGGTGGTGCTGCTCAGCGTGCTGCTGTCCATCACCACCTGGAACCCCCGTCCCACCAGGACGGCACTGGTCATCGCGGGCCTCACCAGCGGCTCGTTCGGCACGGCGATGTCGGTCGGCGGCCCACCGGTCGCGATGCTCTACCAGAACTCCCCCGGCGCCCAGATCCGCGCGACCCTCGCCGCCTACTTCGTGCTGGGTTCGTTCACGTCGATCATCGGCCTCCTCGTCGCGGGCCAGGTGCACACCCCGCAGGTCATCACCGGCGTGCTCCTCATCCCGTTCCTGGTGGCGGGTTTCCTGCTCTCCAGTCCACTGCGGAAACTGGTCGACGCCAAGGGCGTCCGCACCCCCGTGCTGCTGCTGTCGACGGTCGCCGCGATCACCCTGATCCTGCGCAGCGCGCTCGGCTAGGGCGTCGCCTGGTCTTCCCGCACGTCCGCACCGCGTGCCTCGCGCTCGCCGCCGCGCGGTGGGGGGAGTTCGGTGGTCCGGTCCTTCTCGCGCGGCATCGGGGTGAACGCCTCGTCCGTTCCGATCGGACGCAGGCTCTCGGGCCTGGCGAGCTCCTCGCCCCGCTCCTCCGGCGGCAACCCCTGGCGGGCTTCCGCGATCCGCCTGCGCAGGTCGTCCAGTTCCGCTTGGACGGCGGCGCGCGCGTGGGCCAACGTGATCGCGTGCGCCGTCTTGCGGCGCGCCAGGTCGTTCTCGTGCCGGAGCTTCTCCGCCGACCGGTCGCGCAGGATCCGCTCCGACTCGGCCCGCAACTCCTCCACCTGCTGCCGGACCTTCTCGTGCTCGAAGCCGCCGATGCCCGCCACCAGCTCCTCGACCTCGTCCAGCCGTTTCCCCACCCGCGCGACGACCTGCTCCAGCTCCGCGATCCTGCGCGCTCTCCGCCTGAACATCGCCCACGTCCTCAGCTCGTCCGCGGCACCACTCCGTCCGCCCCGGTCATCGCCGGGTGCGACGCCGCGTGTTAGCCGGACCGCCCACCGTCACCCGAGTGGCCGTACGTTCTTCACCCGAGCAGCCCCTCAAGCGGTGGTACGAACACCCGGCTCAGTTCGGCGGGCTCGGACAGGTGCGGCGAGTGGCCGGTCGACCATTCGACCGCGGCCGTGCACCGGGCCGCCAGGACGCGCTGCACGACGGGGTCGACGGCTTGATCGCCCGCGCAGACCAGGTAGGTCGACGGGACGTGCCGCCACGCCTGCCGCTCGGGCACTCCTCGGCCGCAGCCGGGGCTTGGGGGCGGAGGAGGGCGGTCGCGCGGGTCGCGACGTCGGGTGCGCAGTCGGCGTAGAACAGGTCCGTGGCCAGGTGGGGGTCGATGGAGGTCGTGCCGTCGGGGGTCTGCCGGACGGCGGCGCGGAGGAGAGCGGTCGCACCGCCGAGGGTCGCCGCGCTCTCGCCCTCGTCGGGGACGAAGGCGGCCACGTACACCAGCGCGGCCACACCGGTCAGGCCGGTGATGACCGAACCGCCGTAGGAGTGGCCGAGGGCGATCGGTGGAGTCGGCAGCGCGTCGACGGCCGCCTGCACGGCCAGGGTGTCCGCCGCGAGGGAGCCGCGGTGCAGCGCGGGCACGCTGACCTGGACGTCCGCGGCCGCAGGAGGGTGGCGAGGGCGTCGAAGTGGGCTGGTTGGTGGTAGAGGCCGTGGACGAGGACCGCCGTGGGCATCAGGAGGCAACGATCTGGTGCGGATCGGCGGAAATCACTCGTTCGGGTGACTTGGGCCGCGTGATTTCGTGGGGGACGGGGACCTCCGGGTGGTCGGGGATGCGGGGCGGGCACCGGTGTTCGGCCCAGACCGTCGAGTACGGCTCACCACCGGACGCCGAGTCGGCGAGGTCGCCCCGGCACTGTGCACGGCCGGCAGGGATTCGGGACAGCCGACGGGTTCGGCCCGGATGGCGGGTCGGCGAGGGCGGTCCGGCACCAGGCACAGCGGAACCGACCCCTGGCAGCCGTCGGTGCGGCGCGCGGTCACTGCCGGCAGGACTCCCCGCACCGGACACCGCGAAACCGACCTCGGACAACCCATCGGCGCGAAGCCACGGTCACCGTCGAACGTCAGGTCCGCCCTGCGCCAGACACCGCGAATCCGGCCCCCGACAACCATCGATGCGGTGGCGCGGTCGCCATCGGACGCTTGGTCGACCAGGTACCGAGAGCGGGACCGATCACGGGCAGCCGTCAGCTTCCCGGCGACCGACAGGCCGTTGACCAGGCCGGGGAGTGTGGGCGGGCGTCACCCCAGCACGTTGGGCTCGTCCAGGAGCCACAGCCAGGTGCCGTCCGGTTGCCTGCGGGCGACCTCGGCGGTCGCCCCGCGGCCCCGTCTGGTCGACGTGAGGGCGAGGTTCCCGTTGTGCAGGGCTGTTCGCTGCTCCCCGGCCACGAACTGGGGCCGGTCCTCCAGCAGCATCGTGTAGATCTCGCGGATCTCCTCGGCCCCGGTGGCGCGCCTGCCGTCGGGCAGGGCGAGGACCGCGCGGGGCTCGTAGAGGGCCACGAGGCCGTCGATGTCGCCCGCGTTGGCGCGTTCGACGAACATCCGGCCCAGGTCTTCGGGTGTGGTGGCGCGTGCTTGATCGTTCGGCATGTGCCGAGCATGTCAAACGGGTACGACAGTTTTCGCACGGCGCTCGACGACGACGGACAGGACGGCGATGGCGAGACCCGCGAGGGTGAGGGCGACGCCGACCCACGCCGTCGACTGGTAGCCCCAGCCGGCCGCGATGGCCAGGCCGCCGAGCCACGCCCCCGCGCCGTTGGCCATGTTGAGGGCCGAGTGGTTGGACGACGACGCCAGCGACGGCGCGTCCGGCGAGGCGTCCATCAGGCGCATCTGGAGCGCTGAGGCGAGCACGGTGGTGGTGAAGCCGATCAGGAACAGCAGCAGGAACGTCGCTACGGGGATGGTCGCCAGCAGGCCGAACAGGGCGAGTTCGACCGTGGTGGCGATGAGGGTGCCGAACACCGTGCCCATGACGGACCGGTCGAGGAACCGGCCGCCGAGCCACGCGCCCGCGGTCATGCCGAGGCCGAACACGGCGAGGATCCACGGCACCGCGCTCGCGCCCAGGCCGGTGACCTCGGTGGTCGTCGGCGAGATGTAGGAGTACACGGCGAACATGCCGCCGAAGCCGACCGTGCCGGTGAGCAGGGCGAACCACACCTGCGGGCGGCGGAAGGCGCGGAGTTCGGCGCCGACGCTGGCGTCGTGCGCGGCGGGGATGCGCGGCACCCACGTGGCCAGCGCGAGCGCGGTGATGACGGAGACGACGGCGACCGCGGCGTACGCGCTGCGCCAGCCGATCTGCTGCCCCGCGGCGGTCGCGAAGGGGACGCCGATCAGGTTCGCGACGGTCAGGCCGACCATCACGCGGGCGACGGCCGTGCCGCGGCGTTCCGGGGCGACGATGCCGGACGCCACGACAGCGGCGATGCCGAAGAACGCGCCGTGCGGCAGGCCCGCGACGAAGCGGGAGATCATCAGCAGGGCGGAGTTCGGGGCGATCGACGACAGCCCGTTGCCCAGCGCCACGGCCAGCATCAACGCGATCAGCAGGCCCTTGCGCGGCAGCTTCGCGGCGAGTCCGGCGATCAGCGGGGCTCCGACGACGACGCCGAGCGCGTAGAGGCTGATCGCGTGGCCCGCGGTGGGGATGGAGATGTCGAACGTGGCCGCGACCTGCGGCAGCAGACCCATCGTGGCGAACTCGGTCGTGCCGATGCCGAACCCGCCGAGCGCGAGGGCGAAGAGCGCCGGTCCGGTTGATCGACGGGTGGAGGTGGGCTCCAGGGTCGTGGTCAAGCCGGACTCCTGACGGGCAGCGGGATCAACCTAGTTGAATGCTGAACCGATTCTACCGGCAGGTTTTCCCTGTTCAGGCGTGCGTCTGCTCACAAACGTCCTATCGCCCCAGGCTTGCCAGGAGGTTGATCGTCGTCGCGATCACGACGGTACCGAACAGGAACGACAGCAGGCCGTGGCGCAGCGCGGTGGACCGGATCACCTTGGCGCCGATCGCGGTGTCGGACACCTGGAACGTCATGCCGATGGTGAACGCCAGGTAGGCGAAGTCGGTGTACGCGGGCGGCTCGTCGGAGTTGAAGTCGATGCCGCCGTCCGGTCCGGCGTAGTAGAGGCGCGCGTAGCGGACGGCGAACGTCGTGTGCACGGCCGCCCAGGCCACCGCGACGCTGCCGACGCTCAGGGCGGCTTGAGCGTCCGGGTTGGGTCCGGAGGAGGTGAGGAGCAGCGCGACCGCGGCGAGGCTGGCCACCGCGGCGGTGAGGACGAGGACGTCCATGGCGGCTCGGCCGGGGTCCTCGCGGACGGCGTGCTTGGCGGTGGTCGGGGCGTCCATCGGCCAGAGGGTGATCCACACCCGGGTGAGGTAGACGGCTCCGCCGGTGATCCAGCCGATCGGTGGGGCGAACGGCCACGGGACGCCTGCGACGGACGCGAGCACGCCTGCTGCCGTGCCTGCTGCTGCGGAGACGAGGAGGTGGGTGCGGGCC
>DATMCA010001431.1:0-4904 GCA_035559015.1 Umezawaea sp.
TGCTGCGGCGCGGCGTGCAGGGCACGCGCGGCCTGGACGACCTCATGTCCAGGCTGTGGAAGAAGCGGTCGGAGATCCAGCGCCGCCACCGGCTCGACGGCACGTTGCAGGAGGTCCAGCGCCTGCTCTCGGAGGCGTTGAGCGCCGAGCGCAAGGCGCTGTTCCCCGAGCCGACCGACGACGCCCGCTTCCGCGAGGCGCAGCTCGACGCGCTGCCCCCCGGCACCGCGGCGGCCGTGCGTGACCTGGCCGAGTACGACTGGCGTTCCCCCGAGGCGCGCGAGTCGTACGAGAAGATCCGGAACCTGCTCGGCCGCGAGCTGATGGACCAGCGCTTCCAGGGCATGAAGCAGGCCATGGGCAACGTCGACCAGGCCGACGTCCCGCGCATCCAGGAGATGCTGGCAGACCTGAACTCGTTGCTGGCGGGCCACGCCGCGGGCGACGAGGACACCCCGGCCCGGTTCGACGAGTTCATGCGCGAGCACGGCGAGTTCTTCCCGGAGAACCCCCGCAACGTCGACGAGCTGATCGACGCGCTGGCGGAGCGTTCGGCCGCCGCGCAGCGGATGATGAACTCGATGACCGACGAGCAGCGCGCCGAGCTGGCGGCGTTGTCGCAGCAGGCTTTCGGCAACTCCGGCGTCGGGCAGCAGCTGTCCCAGTTGGACTCGCTGCTGCAAGGCCTGCGGCCCGGCGAGGACTGGACCGGCTCGGCCCGCTTCCGCGGCAACAACCCGCTGGGCCTGGGCGAGGGCGCCCAGGCCATGCAGGACCTGGCCGACCTGGACGCGTTGGCCGAGCAGCTGGGCCAGTCCTACCCCGGCGCGCGGCTGGAGGACATCGACATCGAGTCGCTCGTCCAGCAGCTGGGCGCCGAGGCGGGGGTGGACGCGCAGCGGCTGGCCGAGCTGGAACGGCAGCTGCGCGAGCAGAACCTGCTCGAACGCGGACCCGACGGCGACCTCCGGCTGACCCCGAAGGCGTTGCGGCGCTTGGGGGAGACCGCGCTGCGGGGCGTCGTGGACAGCGTCCGGACCCCGCGCGGCGACCGGGACAGCAACCGGGCGGGCGCGGCGGGTGAGCCGATCGGCAGCACCAGGCCGTGGCAGTTCGGCGACGCCGAGCCGTGGAACGTGCCGCGGACCGTGACGAACGCGGTGCTCCGCAGCGGCGGAGGACCGGTTTCGCTGGACGTGGTCGACGTCGAGATCACCGAGACCGAGTTGCGGTCGCGCGCGGCCATCGCGCTGTGCGTGGACACGTCGTGGTCGATGGTGCAGGACGGCCGCTGGGTGCCGATGAAGCGCACCGCGCTGGCGTTGCACCACCTGGTGCGCACCCGGTTCCGCACGGACGCGCTGGAACTGATCACGTTCGGTCGGCACGCCGAGACCGTCGACATCGGCGGGCTCACGTCGTTGGAAGGCGTGTGGGAACAGGGCACCAACCTGCACCACGCGCTGCTGCTGGCCGGCCGCCACCTCCGCCGCCACCCGGACGCCCAGCCGGTGGTGCTGGTGGTGACGGACGGCGAGCCGACCGCCCACCTGGAGCCGAGCGGCGAGGCGGAGTTCAACTACCCGCCGCTGCCGAGGACGATCGGGAAGACCCTGGTGGAGGTCGACAACATCGCCAAGCTGGGCGCGTCGATCACCGTGTTCAAGCTCGGCGACGACCCGAGGTTGGCCGCGTTCGTCGACACCGTGGCCCGCCGGAGCGGCGGCCGCGTCGTGGCACCGGACGAGGACGGCCTCGGGGCCGCCGTGGTCAGCGACTACCTCCGGGCCCGCAAGCGCAGGCGCTGATCAGGTTGGGTGTCTCGGCTCCGAGTTCGAGACACCCAACCGGTCGACATCCGCTGCCTTCTCGCCCTGCTACAGGCCGACGGCGGCCTTGAACGCCTCCCACAGGGCATTGCCCCCCCGCTCCCAGGAACAGCGTGTTTGCCGTGGCCGCGAGCACCTTTCCGGCCGATCGCACTTCCGGCCGGTCCAGATCGTTGTCCTCGACGGCTCTTCTGAGCACTTCAACGTTCCGGTCCAGTTCCCGAGCGGGCTCGACGTCGAGATCTAGTTCCTGACGGTTCGCCAGGACGGCCTCCAGGACGGACCTCACCGCCTCGACGTCATTGCCTTTCGAACGGGTATTGATGTTCTGTATTCCGAAACTGAAGGAACCGTGCTGGTTGAAGCTGATGTGGTGGTGATTCTCGCCGTCCCGGCTCACTTGATCTCCTGTGTGCCGATGTTCAAAAGTCCTTTCTGGTTGAACGTGTTGCTCACCAGCTTCTCGATCTGGTAGGTGAAGTTGGCTTGTGGGTTGTTGATCGCTTGCACGATTTCGTCCGCGACCTTGGTCAGTTGGCGCTGATCCGAGCTGATCAACGCTTCGATCGAGGCTGCGGCTGTTCGGATCACCAGGACGTGGTAGGTGCCCGACGACAGGATTTCCAGCAGCCTGATCGTCCTCGCCACGAAGAAAATGGCGACAACGAACAAGGCCAACTTGGGCAGCGTCTCGGATCTGATCAATATGGAACTGCCCAATGTCGTCGCGGCCACAAGCACCACCACGTACAGGAGGAGTGATTTCGCGTAAGCCTGTAGGGCCGGGGTCCGTCTGAGTCGCCACGGTGACAACTCGGCCATCACTATGTGTGGAACGGAGTAGGCCTTGCTTCCGATCCAGAGAATTTTTTCGTGCACCCGAACGTCGATAACTTCGCGCTTGGGGCTTACGTGCCGTACCTCGCATCCTTGTCTGGGTCGAACGTTGGTCGTGTGTCTTGATATCGACACCCAGGTGCGCTTGTTACGGCAATGGGAAGGGGATTTCGCAAGAATGTGGACAAATCATGGAAATTTTCATGGCGGGAGCGTCAGCCCGCATGATTGCGGACGTATGAGCGGCAAGCCAATACTTCGCTTGAGTTCTCGTGGTTCACACTGGAGGCGTGGACACCGAGGGTGCGCGGGTGGCGCGGGACTGGTTGGCTGAGCGTGGCGTGACGCCCGGTGGTGACGGGTGGTGGCGTGACGGGGAGGTGTGTTCCGCGAACGAGGTGGCGCACGAGTGGACCGACAAGGCGCTTGAGGATCCGTCGTTGGACGCCGCGGGGCGGGTTCGGGTGGCGTTGGGGTTGCTCGACCTCCTGGACCAGTACGCGGTGGCGATGTACCTCAAGACCACCCCGCTGCCACCTGAGGCGGACGTCCTGTTCTGGGACGCCTACCGGCGGCGGTTGGAGGCCCCGGAGTCGGCTGAGCCGGTCACGTACTCGCTGTGGGTCGACTGGTTCGAGGACCCGATGACCGTCGAGGGCGCGTTCGCCGAGGTGGTCGTGGGGCTCGACGAGTTGACCGAGGGGCCGTTGCGGCGAGCCCGTCGGGTGCTGGTCGTGTCCGGGCCGGTGCCCTGGCGGCTCAAGCACGACCTCTACCGCCGGGCCGCGAGCACGCCCGTCCTGTACGAAGCGCTGTTCCACGGGCTGCGGGGCAGCCTGCACGACGTGTACGGCGACCTCGACCGCGAGGCGGCGTTGGACCTCCTCGAAGAACTCGATCTGCCGGAGGAGCAGGTGGCCGCTCTGCGCGGTGACCTCAAGGCTCCGTAGGGCTCTCCCGGTCCGCGGCCAGCGTCTTGTCGGTCGCCGCGTCGTGCGCCACGCGGTGCTTCCCCGGTTTCAGCAGGGAGAAGTGCGACTCCTCGCGCATCCGCTCGACCATGTGCGGGTAGTGCAGCTCGAACGCCGGGCGTTCGGAGCGGATCCGGGGCAGTTCGGTGAAGTTGTGCCTGGGGGGTGGGGAGGAGGTGGCCCACTCCAGGGAGTTGCCGAAGCCCCACGGGTCGTCGGCCGCCGCGAGGTCGCCGAAGCGGTAGCTGCGGAAGACGTTGTACACGAACGGGAGCACGGAGGCGCCGAGGAGGAACGAGCCGATGGTCGAGAGGGTGTTGAGGAACGTGAAGCCGTCGCTCGGCAGGTAGTCGGCGTAGCGCCTGGGCATGCCCTCGTTGCCCAGCCAGTGCTGGACGAGGAACGTCAGGTGGAAACCGAGGAACGTGGTCCAGAAGTGCAGCTTCCCCAAGCCCTCGTCGAGCATCCGTCCGGTCATCTTGGGGAACCAGAAGTAGATCCCGGCGTAGGTCGCGAACACGATGGTGCCGAACAGCACGTAGTGGAAGTGCGCGACGACGAAGTACGTGTCGGTGACGTGGAAGTCCACCGGCGGTGAGGCCAGCAGGATGCCGGTGAGACCGCCCAGCAGGAACGTGACCAGGAAGCCGATGCTGAACAGCATCGGCGACTCGAACGTCACCTGGCCGCGCCACATCGTGCCGATCCAGTTGAAGAACTTGATGCCCGTCGGCACGGAGATCAGGAACGTCATGAGCGCGAAGAACGGCAGCAGCACCGCGCCGGTCGCGTACATGTGGTGCGCCCACACCGCGACGGACAGCATCGCGATGGCCAGGGTCGCGAACACCATGCCCTTGTAGCCGAACAGGGGTTTGCGGCTGAACACCGGGATGACCTCGGTGATGATGCCGAAGAACGGCAGCGCCACGATGTAGACCTCGGGGTGGCCGAAGAACCAGAACAGGTGCTGCCACATGATCACGCCGCCGTTGGCGGGGTCGAACACGTGCGCGCCGAGGTGCCGGTCGGCGGCCAGGCCCATCAGGGCGGCGGTGAGGATCGGGAACGCCAGCAGGATCAGGATGCTCGTCACCAGGATGTTCCAGGTGAAGATCGGCATCCGCCACATGGTCATGCCGGGGGCGCGCATGCAGATGATGGTGGTGATGAAGTTGACAGAGCCCAGGATCGTGCCGAGTCCGACGAGCCACAGGCCCATGATCCAGAGGTCTCCCCCGATGCCCGGCGACCGCACCTCGTTGGA
>DATMCA010001432.1:0-2665 GCA_035559015.1 Umezawaea sp.
GCGAGCACCCACTTGCGCTCCACCACGCCGACCAGGGCCCACGCGGCCAGCGCGCAGAACGTGGCCTCGGAGTACGTCATCGACAGCACGACCGCCATCGGCGACGCGGCGAACAGCGCCACCAGCACCAGCCCGGCCCGCGGCGACCCGTCGCGGATCCTCGCCCCCAGCCGGAACAGCCCGTACGCGCAGAACACGCCGCTCACCAGGCTCACCGTGAACGCGGCCCCGCGCGTCTCCACACCGGGCAGCCCGTCGAGCCAGCGCACCAGCGCGGGGTAGCCGGGGAAGAACGCGAGCGGCGTCTCCGGAGTGCGCTTGCCGAACGCGTCGACCAGGGAGCCCGGCACCCCGCCGTAACCGCCCTCGGCGATGCCGAGGAACCACTGCCCGTCCCACGACGTCAGCGCCGCGGTCGGGCTCTTGTTCCACCGGTCCGCCATCAGGCCCAGCACGAACAGCCCCAGCTCGCGGATCGCGACGAACACCAGCGCGGGAGCCACCAGCACCGCGTACCGGTGTCTCAGCAACCGCGCCAGCCGTTCAACCGACGAGAGGTCCCCGTCGTGCTCCGCCGCGGGCTCGGCCACCACCTGGACTGTCGACACGGGCACGAGAGTAGTGCCCGTCACGGCCCCCGTAGTCCACTCCTTGACACAGGTAGGCTGCCTGCGACGTGGGAATTTGATCCACAAGGAGGTCAGTCGGTGGCGCTCGTCGTCCAGAAGTACGGCGGTTCCTCGGTCGGAAGTGCCGAGCGGATCAAACGGGTGGCCGAGCGGATCGTCGCGACCCGAAAAGCCGGCAACGACGTGGTCGTCGCGGTCTCCGCGATGGGCGACTCGACCGATGAGCTCCTCGACCTGGCCCGCCAGGTGTCCCCGGTGCCGCCCGCCCGCGAGCTCGACATGCTGCTCACCTCCGGTGAGCGCATCTCGATGTCGCTGCTGGCGATGGCGATCGACGCGCTCGGGGCCGAGGCCAGGTCGTACACCGGTTCGCAGGCGGGCGTGATCACGACGTCCGTGCACGGCAAGGCGCGCATCATCGACGTGACGCCGAGCCGCATCTCCGACGCGCTGGCCGACGGGGCGATCGCGATCGTCGCCGGGTTCCAGGGCGTCAGCCAGGACAGCAAGGAGATCACCACGCTCGGGCGCGGTGGCACGGACACGACCGCGGTGGCGCTGGCCGCCGCGCTCAAGGCCGACGTCTGCGAGATCTACACCGATGTGGACGGCGTGTTCACCGCCGACCCCCGCATCGTGCCCAACGCCAAGCGGCTGGAGACCATCACCTACGAGGAGATGCTCGAAATGGCCGCGTGCGGCGCGAAGGTGCTGATGCTGCGCTGCGTCGAGTACGCGCGCCGCTACAGCGTCCCCGTGCACGTCCGCTCTTCGTTCAGCAACAAGCCAGGGACCATCGTGTCCGGGTCAGTGGAGGACCATCCCGTGGAACAGGCGATGATCACCGGTGTCGCGCACGACCGGTCGGAGGCCAAGGTCACCGTGACCGCCGTGCCCGACCACCCCGGCGTCGCGGCCAAGATCTTCCGCGTCGTGGCGCACGCCGAGATCGACATCGACATGGTCGTGCAGAACATCTCGCGCGCCGCCGACGGTCGTACGGACATCACGTTCACGCTGCCCAAGGACGACGGCCCGCGGGCCGTCGAGGCGCTGAACAAGTCGCGCGACGACATCGGCTTCGAACAGGTCCTCTACGACGACCACGTCGGCAAGGTCTCGCTGATCGGCGCCGGGATGCGGTCGCACCCCGGTGTGACGGCGACGTTCTGCGAGGCGCTGGCCACGGCGGGGGTGAACATCGAGATCATCTCCACGTCGGAGATCCGGATCTCGGTGATCTGCCGGGACACGCAGCTCGACGACGCCGTCCGCGCGCTGCACGACGCGTTCGAGCTCGGTGGGGACGAAGAGGCCGTGGTGTACGCGGGGAGTGGACGATGACGGCGTCGGACGCGGGTGTCCCGCGGGAGAACGGTCCGGTCCTGGCGCTGGTCGGCGCGACGGGTGCCGTCGGCACCGTCATGATCGACATCATGAACGGCCGCGGGAGCGTGCCGTGGAGCGAGATCCGGCTGATCGCCTCGGCCAGGTCGGCGGGCAAGAAGCTCACCGTCCGCGGTGAGGAGTTGACCGTCGTCGCGCTGTCGCCCGAGGCGTTCGACGGCGTCGACATCGCCATGTTCGACGTCCCGGACGAGGTCTCCGCGGAGTGGGCGCCGATCGCGGCGTCGCGCGGCGCGGTGGCCGTGGACAACTCCGGCGCGTTCCGGATGGACGCCGAGGTCCCGCTGGTGGTCCCGGAGGTCAACGCGGACCAGATCTCCCAGCGCCCCAAGGGCATCATCGCGAACCCGAACTGCACGACGCTGTCGATGATGGCGTCGCTCGGCGCGCTGCACCGCGAGTTCGAGCTGAAGGAACTCGTCGTCTCGTCGTACCAGGCGGCCTCCGGTGGCGGCCAGCCCGCGATCGACCGCCTCCGCGCCGAGCTGGAAGCGGTGGCGGGCAAGGACGTCGGCGTCCGCGCGGGCGACGTGCGCGAGACCCTCGACGCGGCGGGCCTGCCGGTCTCGGACTCGCCGTTCCCGGCGCCGCTGGCCCTGAACGTCATCCCGTGGGCGGGTTCGCTCACG
>DATMCA010001433.1:0-6407 GCA_035559015.1 Umezawaea sp.
CGGCCAGCACGTGCCGGACGACCCCCACGGCGGCGGTGATCGTGTCCAGCGCGAGGGCCAGCGCCAGCGCGGCGTGCGCGCCCGGATCGCCCGCGCCGCGGTCGGCCGCGCCGAGCAGCCTGGTCTTGGCCCGGTCGAGCGTCTTGACTGGTACCACGAGGTCCACTTGGCGGCGCACCTCGCCATACTCCCCGATGTCGGCTGGACCTGACCGGGGCACCCGAGGAAGACTCCAGGTCCGCGGTGGACGAGTCGAGGGAGAACACGTGGTCAGGGAGAAGGGCGGCTTCTGGGTCGGGGTCGCCGCGGCGATCGTCCACCCGATGGCCGCGGTGCTCGGCAGGCAGCGCACGGTGCACGGCGAGCGCCTGCCCCGCAGCGGCGGCACGCTCCTGGTGATGAACCACGTCTCCCACCTCGACCCCTGCTACGACGCGGTGTTCGTGCACAGCCACGGCCGCGTGCCGCACCTGCTCGGCAAGCACAGCCTGTGGAACGTGCCGGTCATGGGCGCGATCCTCCGCGGCACCAAGCAGATCCCGGTCTACCGCGGTACCACCGACGCCCAGCAGAGCCTGCGCGCGGCGCACGAGGCGCTCGCGAGCGGCCAGCTCGTGCTGATCTACCCGGAGGGGACGATCACCCGCGACCCGGACGGCTGGCCGATGACGTCGCGGACCGGCGTCGCCCGGCTCGCGCTCCAGCACGACGGTCCGGTGATCCCCGCGGCCCGCTGGGGCACCAGGGAGATCTATGACGGCTACTCGAAGAAGTTCCGGCCGCTGCCGCGCAAGACCGTGGAGACCAGGGTCGGCGAGCCGGTCGACCTGACCGCCTACCGCGACCAGCCGCAAACGCTCGCGCTGCTGCGCGAGGTGACGGACCTGCTCATGGGCGAGGTGAAGGACCTCCTCGCCGAAATCCGCGGGGAGCAGGCTCCGGAGGGCTTCTACGCCTCTGCCAAGAACAGGGACGAGAACTGACATGAGCGTGCAGCGGGTTGCCGTGCTGGGTGCCGGGTCGTGGGGCACCGCGTTCGCCAAGGTGATCGCCGACTCCGGACCGGAGGTCGTGCTGTGGGCCCGGCGCGACTCCGTCGCCGCGTCGATCAACGGGTCCGGCATCAACGAGGACTACCTGCCCGGCACGAAACTGCCGTCGAACCTCAGCGCCACCACGGACGTCGACGAGGCGCTGGACGGCGCGCAGGCCGTGGTGCTGGCCGTGCCGAGCCAGACGCTGCGCGCGAACCTCGTGGGCTGGCGCGACTCGCTGCCCGAGGGGGCGACGCTGGTCAGCCTCGCCAAGGGCGTCGAGCTGGGCACGCTCAAGCGGATGAGCGAGGTGATCCGCGAGGTCGCCGACGTGCCGGAGGACCAGGTCGCGGTCGTCTCGGGACCCAACCTGGCCAAGGAGATCGCCGCCGAGCAGCCCACCGCGACGGTCATCGCGTGCACCGACCACGACCGCGCGGTCGCGCTCCAGCAGGCCTGCTCCAACGGCTACTTCCGGCCGTACACGATCACCGACGTCGTCGGCTGCGAACTCGGCGGCGCCTGCAAGAACGTCATCGCGCTCGCCTGCGGCATGGCCGCCGGGCTCGGGTTCGGCGACAACACCATGGCCTCGATCATCACCCGCGGCCTCGCCGAGACGGCCCGCCTCGGCGAGGCGCTCGGCGCTGACCCGCTGACGTTCGCCGGCCTCGCGGGCCTGGGCGACCTCGTCGCCACCTGCGCGTCCCCGCTGTCGCGCAACCGGACGTTCGGCCACCGGCTGGGGTTGGGCGAAAGCTTGGCGCAGGCGCAGGAGGCCGCGCACGGGCAGGTCGCCGAAGGCGTGAAGTCGTGCTCGTCGATCCGCGAACTCGCGCAGCGCCACGGCGTCGACATGCCGCTCACCGACGGCGTGCACATGGTGTGCCACGACGGCATGGACCCGCGCACCCTCGGCGCCGCCCTCATCGGCCGCGAGCCGAAGGCGGAGCGCCAGTGACCGCGGGGTCCGACGGCAGGGAGTACGGCGACGGCACGCGGGTCGTCCACGCGGGCGCCCCGGAACGCCTGCCCGGCGGCGCTTTCATGGGCAGCCCGGTGTTCGCGTCCGCGTTCCACCTCACGGGCGAGGACACCTACGGCCGTTCCGGCAACCCGACGTGGCGCGCGCTCGAAGCCGCGCTGGGCGAGCTGGACGGCGGCGAGTGCGTCCTCTTCCCGTCCGGCATGGCGGCCATCTCCACGTTGCTGCGCCTGGTCCTCCGCACCGGCGACACGGTCGTGCTGCCCGGCGACGGGTACTTCCTGACCAGGAAGTTCGTGGCGGAGCACATGGAGGTCGTCGTCCGCGAGGTGCCGACCGCGGGTCCGTGGCCGGACTTCGACGGCGTCTCGTTGGTGCTGCTGGAAACCCCGTCCAACCCCGGTCTCGACGTGTGCGACATCGCCGCCCTGTCCCACGCCGCGCACGCGGCGGGCGCGCTCGTGGCCGTCGACAACACGACCGCGACCCCGTTGGGGCAGCAGCCGTTGCGCCTCGGCGCGGACGTCGTCGTCGCCAGCGACACGAAGGCCGTCGCGGGCCACAGCGACGTCCTGCTCGGCCACGTGTCCACAACGGACGCCGTGCTCGCCGAACGCCTGCGCGGCGCCCGCACCGTCGGCGGCGCCATCCCCGGCCCGTTCGAGGCGTGGCTGGCCCACCGCGGCCTCGGCACGCTCGACCTGCGGCTCACCCGGCAGGCCGCGAACGCCGCCGCGCTCTACGACGTGCTCCGCGTGCACCCGGCCGTGACGGGCCTGCGCTGGCCCGGCGCCCCGCAGGACGAGGCGTACGCGTTGGCGGCGCGGCAGATGCGCCGCTTCGGCGGCGTGCTCACGTTCCAGCTCGCCGACGTCGTCGCCGTGGACGCGTTCCTCGCGAAGTCCAGGCTCATCGCGGCCAGCACCAGCTTCGGCGGGCTGCACACCAGCCTCGACCGACGCGCCCAGTGGGGCGACCCGGTGCCCGAGGGCCTGGTGCGGCTGTCCGCGGGCTGCGAGGACACCACCGACCTGGTCACGGACGTACTGGCAGCCCTGACCTGACCGACACGGGCCCGCCGCCGACGCCGATGAGCTGACCGGCGCCAGCCGCTTGGTAGGCCCGGCAGCCGGGCTCCGGAGAGCCGCGAACCGGCCTGCCGCCGGTCGTTGTGCCGCTGGCAGTCCTGTCCTGACCGGCGGGGTCGGGCGGCCCGGTGGGTTCGCCGCCGGCTGGCCTGTCCGGCGGGCGAACCGGCCTCCGCTGCTCGCCCGCCGGGGAGATCCGGGCCGTCCAGACCTGATCCGACCCGATCGGGTGGCGTGTCTCCCAAGGGGTGGGAGTTGGTTGAGCGGTTGTCCGCGGGCTGCGAGAATCGCCCGGTGTTGTTGCGCGCGATGATCGACGGGCGGGGTCACATCGACCTCAGCCTCGTCTCCAGCGCGCTCTGTCCTCCTCGGTGATCGTCTCGCGCCCTGCCGGTCGGTGACGACCGGTGCCGCTTTGATCCCCGAAGGACCACACCCCTCATGTTCGCCGTTCCGGACAACACCATCGCCCTGCCCGAGTCCCGCGCCGCCGTGCACCCGGTGCGCATCGCCCTGGGCTTCGCCGCCGACCGTGCCTCCTGGCGCCACCTGCTCCGCTACGACCCCGAGCAGCGGTTCGCCGCGCTGGTCGAGCGCACGGCCTCCGAGGAGGTCTGGCTGATGAGCTGGCTGCCCGGCCAGGAGACCGACCTGCACGACCACGGCGGCTCGACCGGCGCGTTCACGCTGGTCAGCGGCCAGTTGACGGAAACCGTCGCCACCTCGCGCGCGCAGGTGCTGCACAGCCTCACCGCGGGCCAGTCGCGGGTGTTCGGGCCGAACTACGTGCACCGCGTGCGCAACGACGGTCCGGACCCGGCGGTCACCGTCCACGTGTACCGCGACGGTGGCCGGGCCATGACCCCGTTCCGCTTCGACCCGGTCGACGGGCCTACCGCCGTCCGCTGACGTGCTCCGGCACGGCCGTGCCCCCGGTGAGCAGGGGGCACGGCTCGGACTCGCCGTACGACGTCCGGATCGGCAGCACACCGGCCCACGCGGTGGACTCCTCGACGTCCTCGTCGTCGTCGAGCGGGGGACCGCTGCGGATCTTCACCGACGCCTCGGTCAGGTCCAGCGCGAGCACGGCCGTGGCGGCGAGTTCGCGGGCGTTCGGCAGTCGGGCGTGGTCCCACGACCCCGGCGACAGGTGCTCGGTCAGCACCTTCAACGCGTGCGTCTTGGCCTCGGGGTCGAGCACCGGTTCGGCCGTGCCGTGCACGACGGCGCAGCGGTAGTTCATCGAGTGGTTGAACACCGAGCGGGCGTAGACGATGCCGTCGAGCAGGGTCACGGCGACGCTCACCGGCACGCCCTCACCGGCCTCGCGCAACGTCCGCGCGCCGGTGGAACCGTGCAGGTAGAGGGTGTCGCCGTCGCGGCCGTAGCCGGTGGGCAGCACGACCGGGGCGCCGTCGACGACGACCGCGAGGTGGCACACCAGGCCCGCGTCGAGCACCTCGTGCAGGGCTGATCGTTCGGTCACGGCACGCTTCTTGCCGCGCTTGATCGTGCTGCGCGGCGTGGGCGACAAAGTCATGTCCCCATCCTCGGGCGAAAAGTGGCATCCTAGAAGGACCAATTCCAACATATTTGGAAGTGCCACTTGTCGGACACCGCGTTCCCGGTCACGCTCGACCGCTCGTCGCCCGAACCGCTGGCCGTGCAGCTCGCCGACGCCATGCGCACGGCGGCCGCCGAGGGCAGGCTGCGCAGCGGTGACCGGCTGCCCTCGACCAGGGCGCTGGCCGAACGCCTCGGCGTCAGCCGCACCGTGACGGCGGCGGCCTACGAGCAGCTGCACGCCGAGGGCTGGATCGCCGGTCGGCACGGCAGCGGCACCTACATCACCACGACCCCGCCCGGCGCGCTCAAGGGTCGCACCAAGCGCCCGGCTCCGACACCCGCGCCCCGCGAGGTCATCGACCTCGCGCCCGGAGCCCCGTGGGCCGGTGGGCTCGACAAGGCGGCCTGGCGGCGGGCGTGGCGCGCCGCCGCCGACACGATGCCGCTGCTGCGGCCGCAGCGCGGGGGACTGCCGGAGTACCGCGAGGTCGTCGCCGAACACCTGCTGCGCCACCGCGGCCTCGCCGTGCTCGGCGGGCTGCGCGAGGAGCTGGTGCTGGCCACCGGCGGGACGACGGCGGCGTTGACCGAGCTGGCGGCGGCCGTGCTCAAGCCCGGCGACGCGGTGGCCGTCGAGGAGCCCGGCTACCAGCGCGCGGTCGGCGCGATGCGCGCGGCGGGCCTGCGGGTCGTGCCCGCACCGGTCGACGGCGAGGGCCTGCTCGTGGAGGGCGTGCCGAAGGGCGTCCGGGCCGTGTACTGCTCGCCCGCGCACCAGTACCCGATGGGCGGCCGGATGTCCGCCGGCCGCCGGGTCGCGCTGGTGGAACGGGCTCGCCGCGACGGCTGGCTCATCATCGAGGACGACTACGACGGCGAGCTGCGCTACGACGTGGCCCCGCTGCCGCTGCTGGCCGCGCTCGCGCCGGACGTCGTCGTGCACCTCGGCACGACGAGCAAGATCCTCACGCCGACGCTGGGCACCGGCTGGATGGTCGCGCCCGAGTCGATCGCCAGCGCCGTGCTGGCCCACCGCGACCGCACCGGCACCGGGCCCGCGCCCGCCGGTCAGCGCGTGGTCGTGGAACTCGCCCGGCACGGCGACCTGGGCAGGCACCTGCGCAAGCTGCGCCGCGAGCTGTCCGAACGGCGGGCGCTGCTCGTGGAGGCGCTGGCCGCGGCGGGCGTGCCGGTGCTCGGCGACGACGCGGGCGCGCACGTCGTCGTGCGGGTGCCGACCGACGAGGCCGAGCAGGAGCTGCTGGCCGCCGCGGAACGGCGCGGCCTCCGTCTCGACGGGTTGGCCCGCCACCACGCGGGACGGCCCAGGGTCCACGGCGTCGCCATCGGCTACGCCGCGTGTTCACGGGAGCAGTTGACCTCCGTGCTCCCGGTGCTGGTCGAGCTGCTCATCGCCGCTGCTCCTCCGGGTTAATCCATCCGGGTAGTCTCGGGCCCCATGACACAGCGCAAGACCAGGGTCGCCGTGGTGTTCGGCGGCCGGAGCACCGAGCACACCGTCTCCTGCGTTTCCGCGGGGAGCGTGCTGCCGAACCTGGACCGCGACCGCTTCGAGGTCGTCCCCGTGGGCATCACGCCCGAAGGCGCCTGGGTGATCGGCGCGGACGACCAGCTCGCGCTGACGATCAAGGACCGCGAGATGCCCACGCTGGCCGCGCTCGTGCCCGCGGGCGGCGGCGAGCTCGTGCCGACGGACCCCGGTGTCGTGGTGGC
>DATMCA010001434.1:0-4864 GCA_035559015.1 Umezawaea sp.
CTGCTGGCCGACCGGGGCCTCACCGCCGTCACCGAACCGGAGCTCGCCGAGGTCGACTACGGCAGCTGGACCAACCGCGCCATCAAGGACCTCCTCAAGGAACCGCTGTGGACGGTCGTGCAGCAGCACCCGTCCGCCGCCGTGTTCCCCGACGGCGAGGGCCTGGCGGCCGTGCAGGCCAGGGCCGTCGCCGCCATCCGCGCCCACGACGCCCGCGTCACCGCCGAGTTCGGCCCGCGGGCCGTCTGGGTCGCGTGCAGCCACGGGGACGTCATCAAGTCCGTCCTCGCGGACGCCCTGGGCGTGCACCTGGACGGGTTCCAACGCATCGTCGTCGACCCCGCCTCGGTGTCGGTCGTCCAGTACACCGAGACCCGCCCGTTCGTGCTGCGCTCCAACGACAACGGCGGCGACCTCGCCGGCATCGTCCCGCCACCGGAGCACAAGCCGTCCTCCTCCGATGCCGTGGTCGGCGGCGGCTCGGGCGCCGCGTAGGCGGGCGCCGCGGCCCTGCACCGAGCCCTGACCGACCACCCCGACCTCCGCCGACATCGGCGTGGGGGACCTGCGGGTCGGCGTCGCCGACAAGGCTGAAAGGCGAAACGCGATCCCCGACCCGGAACGGGCTGCTCGGCGACCACCGGCCAGCCGTCCGGTCGAGCCAACCGGTCACCGCCGGGCTCGCAGCGCCGCGTCCCTCACCCGAACGGCGGTACGGCCGAAATGTCGGACCCCCGCCCTAGGGTCCGGACCATGACGGAGGTCGACGCGATCTGCCTGAGGCCGTGGGCCGAGGGCGACCTGGGGTTGTTGCGCGAGCAGAACACGTCCGAGTTCCCGGGCGGGCCGGAGGTCGAGGAGGCCGTGCTGGACCGGCACCGCCGGTACGTGGAGCTGTCCACGAGCGGGACGGGCCGGATGTACGTGGTGCTGGTCGGGCCGGACTCGGTGGTCGCGGGGTCGGTCGGGTACTGGGGGAAGGAGTGGGACGGCGAGTCGGTCTACGAGACCGGGTGGCACGTCCTGCCGGCGTTCCAGGGGCGCGGTGTGGCCACGCGGGCCGCGATCGCCGTGGCGCGGATCGCCGCCGCCGAAGGGGACCGCAAGGAGCTGCACGCGTTCCCGCCGGTGGCGAACACGGCGTCGGTCGGCGTGTGCCGCAAGGCCGGGTTCGCGCTGCGCGGGGAGTGCGACTTCGAGTACCCCGCGGGCACGTGGATCCGGTGCGAGGACTGGTGGATGCCGCTGGGGTGAGGCGCGACCGGGGCCCGGACCGTGCAGGGGAGTGCGGTCCGGGCCCCGGTTTCCTGGCGGGGTCTACTTGACGTTGACCGCGGCCCACGCCCTCGTCACCGCGGCGACCTCGGCGCTGCCCGACCCGTAGAGCTCGGTGGCGGCGGCGATGGTGCCGGTACGCGCGGCGGCGTACTTGGTGCTGGAGGTGAACTTCGTGGTCAGCGCCCGGTACCAGATCTTCTCGGCCTTGGCGCGGGTGATCCCGGTGACGGGCTGGCCGTCGTAGGTCGGGCTGTCGTAGGCGACACCGTTGATCGTCTTGGCGCCGCTGCCCTCCGAGAGCAGGTAGAAGAAGTGGTTGGCGATGCCGGACGAGTAGTGCACGTCCAGGTTGCCCACGGTGGAGGACCAGTAGTCCGCGGACTTGCCGTCCTTCGAGGGCTTGTCCATGTAGCGCAGCGGAGCACCCGTGCCGCGGATGTCGATCTTCTCGCCGATCAGGTAGTCGCCGACGTCGCTCGCGTTGTTGGCGTTGAACTCGACCGTGGTGCCGAAGATGTCGCTGGTGGCCTCGTTCAGGCCGCCGGGCTCACCGGAGTACACCATGTTGCCGGTCGCCGACGTGACGCCGTGCGACATCTCGTGGCCCGCGACGTCCAGCTCGGTCAACGGCTTCGCGTTGCCGACACCGTCGCCGTAGGTCATGCAGAAGCAGCTGTCGCTCCAGTTCGCGTTGTTGTACGCGTTGCCGTAGTGCACGCGGCTCATCGCGCCCACGCCGTTGTTCTTGATGCCGCTGCGGCCGTGGACGTTCTTGTAGTAGTCCCACGTGGCCGCCGCGCCGTAGGCGGCGTCGACACCGGCGGTGGCCTTGTCGCTGATCGCGCCGTTGCCCCACTTGTTGTCGGCGTCGGTGAACAGCGTCCCGGTCCCGGAGCCGTTGTTGGCGTTGTTGACCGTCTGGTTGCCGCGCTGCGGGTCCTTGAGCTGGTAGGTCGACCCGGACAGGGTCGTCTGGAGCTTCACGGTGCCGCTGTACTGGCTCACACCGGTGCCCTCGACGTGCATCACGCGGTCTTCGCTCATCAGCACCTTGCCGGTGGCGGCGTCGGTGTAGACGTGCAGTTCGCTCGGCGACTGGTCGGCCTTGATCCCGGTGAGGACGACCTCCCACGCCAGCGTCGGCGCCTGGTCGATGGCGAACACCACGAGCTGGGGTTCGGCCTTCGTCCAGTTCGCGTCGGTCTTGGCCACGCGTGCCGTGGACGCCGCGGTGGCGGCGGGGATCGCGGGCGTGGTCGAGACGGTCAGGGCCGCGTCGGTGGCGCGGTCCACGGAGCTGATCGCCCCGGTCTTGGACTGGTGCACGACCATGTCGCCACCGACGACCCGCAGGCCGTCGAAGGTGCGGTCGTACCGGACGTGCTTGGTGCCGTCGGGGTCGGTGACGACATCCTTGACCACGAGCTGCTCTTGGCTGCTCAGGCCCAGTGCGGTGCTCACGGTTCCGGCTTGCGCGGCCGCGAGGCTCAGGGTGCCCGTGCGGTCGAGCGAGGCGGAGGAGTCCGCGGCCGCCTGGGGTGCCGCCGTGGCAGTGAGGCCACTGACGGTCACCAGGGCGGCGGACACCAGGGCCGCGTAGCCCAGGGTCGTGCGATTCATGGACGCTCCTGTTCCGGTGCAGGGGATGTCCGGCCCGTCGCGAGATCCGCGAACGAGACGAACACCGAGGAACATCTCGGTCAACACCGTGTTGACCAGCAAATCGATGCTATTGCCGCCCATGCATAGGTAAATCTTCTCCCACGATGTGGGAACGTTTCGGATTCTGAGCAATCCTGCTGGTCAGGCTTGTCCGAGACGTCCGAGTTTCGAATGAAACGCCAGCTCAGGCAGGCCGGGAACAACGGGGAAACAAATGGCACAAGCGCGCGGAAGAACCAATCGCGCTGAGCCTTTCAGGCCAGCCCGTTGGTCTGGGAGGTGTTTACAGTTAATGACTGCGAGTGGTCGCCCGATCACGCACGATCGCGGAATTCACAGCCCGAGGCGCGTGACCGCGTTGTCCTCGAGGGGGTTCGCGGTGCGGATGTAGCGGTGCACGGTGCGCGGGTTCACCCAGCGGCCCTGGCGCATGATCTCGCGGTCGCTCGCCCCGCCCAGCGCCGCCTGCGTCGCGAACCCCGCTCGCAGCGAGTGACCGCCGAACAGCGTCGGGTCCAGGCCCGCGCGCTCGGCGTAGCGCTGCACCAGGTCCGCCACCGCCCGACCGGACATGGGCACCGAGCCCAACCGCCCGTGCCTGCTCACCGACGGGAACAACGGCCCCCGCGCCGCCGCGGGCTGCCGGTAGGTGTGGCAGCGGTGCACCGACGGCTCCACCGCCGACTCGGTCGACAACAGCTCCAGCAGCGCCGCGTGCCCGCCCTCCCGGTGGACCTCCAGCAGGTCGACCCAGTCCGCGAACGCGCACACCGGGCACGTCGGCCTGCGCGAGCCCCGCGGCAGCACGACCCGCTGCTGGTGCTGCCCGGTCTGGTCGGTCTTGGTGATGCCCAGGCCGACCAGCAGCAGCGGCTCACCGGTGCGCGCGTCCACGTCGACCGTCACGTCCTCCAGACCCAGCCCGGCCAGTTCACTGCGCCGCAACGCGCCCGCGAACCCCACCAGCAGCAACAACGCGTCCCGCCTGCGCGCGACCCCGTTGGGCCAGCCCGGCTCGGGCCGCTCGGCGAGCAGCGCCTCCAGGGTCTGCAGCAGCACCGGCCGCTTGCGCTTGGGCTGGGACCGGCGGGCCCGGCGGATACCGCGCAGCGTCAACCGGACGACGTCGGAGCGCGTGGGGGAGGGGAGGCCGTTCGCGGCGTGCACGGCGGCGATGGCGGCCGACTTGCGGTCCAGCGTGGACGGGCTGAACGCCCACGCGCCGTCGGGCCGCAGCGTGTCCGCCGCGGTCGCGAGGTACACGGCGACGTCCAGCGGATCGGCGGGCAGCGACGTGCGGCCCTCGGCGGCACACCACGCCGACCAGGCGACCCAGTCCGAGCGGTAGGCGCGCAGGGTGTTGGCCGACTGGGCGGCCTGGAGGTAGGTCGCGAGGGAGGAGGCCTGGTCCTCGTCGAACCGCCTGCGGACCGCGTCCAGCTCGGCGAAGTCGACCAGGACGCCGTGGTTCACCCGGCCCAGCGCGCTGCGCACGGGCTCGGGCAGGCGGTCGACCGTCATGTGATCGATCCTATCAGCGTTAGTGATTTTGATTGCTTCAGTATTGACCAAAAGTCAACATATTCGAGTGGTGACGTCCAAATTCACAGAACAAGGCCAGCTCAGACGAGCGGGGTTGGCTTTTCGGGCTGGGACCAGTGGTCCGAGCCATGCCTCGATGAAGGTGCCAGCCCACACGTGCGGCCGGGTGGGCGGCGCCCGACGCCCGACGCCCGGCCGCCCCGGCTCACCGGCGCGTGAGGTCATCCGCTGCCGCTCCCGCGCACCCACCGGGGGCCGCGTGACGAGCGGTGCCCGCGTACGGGACGGGTACCCGCCGCCGGGAAGACCGCGGTGGTACCGGTCGGTGGTTCCCGCACGAGGCACACCTCGCGGGCGCACCGGGACGTCGTGGTCATGGCGG
>DATMCA010001435.1:0-3598 GCA_035559015.1 Umezawaea sp.
CAGGGATTCGCGGCCGGTGTAGGCGTCGACGAACGCGGCCTCGACGTCGGGCGGTACGCCCCGGCCCAGCGTGCCGGCGTTGAGGAAGAACCTGAGGTATTCGGCTTCGTGGCCGGTCAGGACCTCTTCGGCGAGGTCGGGCACCTGGTGGAAGCCGAACCACCACGGCGGGTTGAAACCCTCCGCGCCCGGTAGGTCGCCTAGAAGTGACTCCATCAGCACCAGGCGTTCGACGCGCTCGGGGTGGCGCATGGCCAGGAGGAACGCCGGTGGTGCGCCGGCGTCGATGCCGACCACGGTCGCGGTTTGTTCGCCCAGGGCGTCCAGTAGGGAGGCCGCGTCTTGAGCGAGGGTGGCGGCGTCGTAGCCGGTGTCGGCTCGGGTGGTGCCGCCAAGGCCGCGGAGGTCCGGGGTTATGACACGTTGGCCTTCGGCCAACGTGGGAATGACTTTTTCCCAGATGCGCCAGGTGTGCGGGAAGCCGTGCAGGAGCAGGACCGCCGGGCCCGATCCCGCCGTGGCCACGTTGATCTTGAGGCCGTTCGCGGCCACCTGGCTCACGGTGATGTCGGTCAACGCAGCTCCTCGGTGGTTACCATTGGTTACCCGGTGAAGCTAGGTAATCCCGTCGGCCGTGCCAAGACGGCACTTCAACGTCAGGTGGTGAGGTCGGGGTGACCCGTGGAGACCTGTTCTCGCCCGCGTGCCCCACACGGCGGCTGCTGGACCGGATCGGGTCCAAGTGGACGTCGATGGCGGTCAAGGTGCTGGCCGAGGCGGCGCCCGGTGAGGTGCGGTTCGCCGACCTGCGGCGGCGGATACCGGGGATCTCGCAGAAGATGCTGTCCGTGACGCTCCAGAGCCTGGTGCACGACGGGCTGGTCGCGCGGCGGGTCGAGCCCGCCGTGCCGGTGCGCGTGCACTACCGGTTGACCGAGCTCGGGCTGTCGCTGGAGGTGCCGCTCGCCGCGCTGCGGGAGTGGGCCGAGGCGCACATGGCGGAGATCGATGAGGCGTCAGCGGGGCGTTAGAGCCGTTTGGCAGGATGATCGACGGGTCCCGAGAAGTACCCAGGGGAAGACGCGAAGGGCCCCGGCAGGAATGCCGGGGCCCTTGTGCGTGGAGGTGCGTGCGACTAGCCGACGGTCGCCGTCTCGAACTTGACTTCCTTGTTCGGCTTGCCGCCGCCGGGCGACGGGTCGAACGCGCCGTCGTGGCCCGCCCTCGCGACCTCGTCGATCAGCTTCAGGCCGGCCTCGTCGAGGCTGCCGAAGACGGTGTAGTCGGGGGACAGCTGCGCGTCGCCGTAGACGATGAAGAACTGGCTGCCGTTGGTCCCCTTCTGCGTCTCGGGGTCCGCGCCGGCGTTCGCCATGGCCAGGTACGAACGGCCGTAGGTCAGCTC
Source organism: Umezawaea sp. (assembly GCA_035559015.1). Classification (GTDB taxonomy): domain Bacteria; phylum Actinomycetota; class Actinomycetes; order Mycobacteriales; family Pseudonocardiaceae; genus Umezawaea. Next base: position 1,406 of record DATMCA010001435.1, read on the forward strand.
GGGCCACACCTCGTTGTCGAAGGCGTAGCCGGGGCCGCCCGAACCGGTGCCGGTCGGGTCGCCGCACTGGAGCATCTGGAGGCCTTCGGTGCCGATGCGGTGGCAGCTCGACCCGTCGTAGTACTTCTGCGTGACCAGGTTGATGAAGCTGTTCACCGTGCAGGGGGCCAGCGACTTGTCCAGCGTCAGCTTCAGCTCGCCGATGTTGGCCTTGATCGTCACGGTCTGCGTGCCGGTGGAGGCGATCCCGGCACCCTCGGGGGCCTTGATGCCCTCCTTGGCGCCGGGCTCCTTGGAGGGGCGGTACTCGCAGGCGACCGGGTCGGCCAGCGGCGTCGGGCGCTTCGGCAGAGCCTTGATCTCCGTGGGGATCTGGATCGGCTTCGGCGCCGAGCTGCTCTCACCGGTGGAGGCCTCGGCGTCGCCGTTGCTCCAGTCGTGCGTCGCGAGGAAGTAGACGCCGCCCGCGACCACGATCACGGTCACGGTGGTCGCCACCAGCGCGGTAAGCCTTCGACGCTTCGCTCGTTGCTGTCGGTTGACGAGCTGACGCTCCAGCTTCCGCTTTGCTTGTTCGCGGCGCTGCTCGTTGTTCGGCACCTGCTCCCTCCCCAGGGATCTCGTGCTTCGTGGGTGGATAAGGCGTGCCGGCAGAGCCGACAATTTGGGCAGTCTAGGGGGCTCGTATATAGCTGGTGTGTGCCGGCTAGGCTGGTACAGCGGTTACACCGCGTTCCGTTGCCAATCCGTTGCCGTCGAGAGGTGCCGCCGTGCTGGTGATCGGGTTCCCGACCGGCGCCCTGCAGGCCAACTGCTACCTGTTGGCTACTGGCGAGGGTGAGGCCTGCGTCGTCGTGGACCCCGGCCAGGACGCCGTCGAGCCGTTGGAGAAGGCGCTGCGCGAGCACAGGCTGTCGCCGGTCGCCGTGCTGCTGACCCACGGTCACTTCGACCACTCGTTCTCCGTCGCCCCCGTGTGCGACGGGCACGACATCCCCGCGTGGATCCACCCGGACGACCAGGAGATGCTGTCGGACCCGCTGAAGGGCGTCAGCGCCGAGACGGCCGCGTTCTTCGGCGGCAGGCTGGAGATGCGCGAGCCGAAGCAGGTGCGTTCGCTCGACGACGGCGCCGAACTGGACCTCGCCGGGTTGAGGATGACCGTCGACCACTCGCCGGGCCATACGGGCGGGTCGGTGATGTTCCGCGCGGGCACCGAGGAGGGCGGACGGCTGGTGCTGTCCGGCGACACCCTCTTCGCGGGCTCGATCGGCCGCACCGACCTGCCGGGTGGAGACCACCGGAGCATGCTGACGTCGTTGCGCCGCAAGGTGTTGACGTTGGCGGACGACACGGTGGTCCTCCCCGGCCACGGACCGACGACCACCATCGGCCGCGAGCGCGTGAGCAACCCGTACCTCCGGCAACTGGGCGACTCCGCACCGGCCGCACCGCACCGAGGACTGTGACGTGACCACTTTTTCCGCCCCCAAGGGCGTTCCCGACTACTTCCCGCCGACGTCGGCGTCGTTCCTGGCGGTCCGCGAAGCGCTGACGGAGCCCGCGCGCCTCGCCGGGTACGGCTACGTCGAGCTGCCCGTCTTCGAGGAGACGGCGCTGTTCGCCCGCGGCGTCGGTGAGTCCACCGACGTGGTGAGCAAGGAGATGTACTCGTTCGCCGATCGCGGCGACCGGTCCGTGACGCTGCGCCCCGAGGGCACGGCCGGGGTCATGCGGGCCGTGATCGAACACGGCCTCGACCGCGGCCAGCTGCCCGCGAAGCTCCAGTACGCCGGGCCGTTCTTCCGCTACGAGCGCCCGCAGGCCGGTCGCTACCGGCAGCTCCAGCAGGTCGGCGTCGAGGCGATCGGCGTGGACGACCCGGCGCTGGACGCCGAGGTGATCGCCATCGCCGACGCGGGCTTCCGCTCGCTCGGGCTCACCGGGTACCGGCTCGACATCACGTCGCTCGGCGACGGCTCGGACCGGCCGGCGTACCGGGAGAAGCTCCAGGCGTTCCTGGCGAAGCTGCCGCTGGACGAGGCGACGCGCACGCGCGCGGAGCTGAACCCGTTGCGGGTGCTGGACGACAAGCGGCCCGAGGTGCGCGCGCTGATGGACGACGCGCCGCTGATGCTGGACCACCTCGCCCCCGAGACGCGGGAGCACTACGAGTCGGTCAAGGGCTACCTG
>DATMCA010001436.1:0-7426 GCA_035559015.1 Umezawaea sp.
CGGGACACGGCACCCGCACGGGCTTCGAGGATCTTCAGGGCCAGTCCGCGGCCCACGACCACGTCGGCGAGCCTGCCGAAGGGACCGCCGGGGCTGATCCACTCGACCGCGTCGACGACGAGGGTGCCGCCGCCGGTCTCGACCAGGTCCGTGGTGAGGGCGAGCATGGGCAGCGGGCCGTCCACCAGGGTCGCGGCGACACCGGTCACGTCCGCGCGGGTGACCATGAGCTTCCCGTGCACCGGGCCGACGGAACCGGACAGCTCGGCGCCCACGTGGAGGATCCCGGAGCCCCCGGAGATCCGAACGCCCAGCCCGCGCACGGAGGACGCGAGCAGGCGGCCGTCGAGGAGGGCGCCCGCGACGGTTCGGACGGGCGCTTCGACGAGCGTGGTCGCACGGAGATCGGGCACCGCCGCATACTGCCATTCACCTGTGAAATCAACGGTAAGCGGGCCAACGGATCTCGAATCGCGCGCCGCCCTGGGGCGAATCCGCGACCCGCACGGAGCCCTTGCGCTGCCGCACCAGGTGGGCGACGAGCGCCAGACCGAGGCCGAAACCGCCGCTGGCCCGGCCGCGGTGCTCCTCGACGCGGTAGAAGCGGTCGAACACGCGGGCCCAGTGCTCGGGCGGGATGCCGTGGCCGTCGTCGTCCACGACGAGGCGGACCTCCCTGGCCGCGGGCAGCACCGCGATGCGGATCAGGCCGGTCGCGTAGCGGGAGGCGTTGCGGACGAGGTTGTCGACGACCAGTTCGACCTCGGTGCGGGTCGCGGACACCATGCACGCGCTCATCGGGGCCGCGACCTGCACCAACAGGTCGTGGGTCGGCATGCGGTCGACGGCGGCGTGCACCTGGAGCACCAGGTCGACGGGTTCGGCGCGCGGGAGTTCGCCGCTGTCGGCGCGGGCCAGGATCAGCAGGGCGTCGACCAGTTCCGAGAGGCGCTCGGACTCCTCGACGACGGATTCGAGGACTTCGAGGGAGAAGTCCGGGTCGGGGTGGGCGACGGCGACCTCGGCCTGGGCGCGCACCGACGTGACGGGTGAACGCAGCTCGTGGGCGGCGTCGCCGGTGAACCTGCGCAGCCGTTCGGTGGCCTCGTCACGCCTCGCGAGCAGGCCGTTCAACGCCTGCGCGAGCGCTTGCAGCTCGTCCTGCGACTCGGGCACGGGCAGCCGTTCCCCGCGCGGCAGCTGGGCGGCGGCCACGCGCATCCGTTCGACCGGGCGCAGCGACGACCGGACGGACAGCCAGGTGGCGATGCCGACCAGCAGCGCGACCAGCGCGGTCGCGACGGCGAGCCACTTGGTGCCCAGGTCGTTCGCGCCGTTGTAGCCGACGAGCGTGTCACCGGCGGCGATGAGCCTCGGCGTGCCGTCGGGGGCCGTCTCGACGCGGCCCTGCCAGCGCGCGGCGCTCACGCCGTTCTCGCGCAGCACCGGCCTGCCGGACTTCAGCGTCCGCACCTCGGCGGGCGTCAGGTCGGGCGCCGGGAGGCCGTCCAGCGGCGCGCCCGCGGTGTCCAGGACCCGCACGGACGGGCCGGAGCCGAGCGCGACCGCCTTGGTCAGTTCGGAGTCGACGGCGCTGATCTGCACGCGGGCGATCAGGCTCGGGGCGAGGCTGGTCAACGCCATCAGGCACAGCCAGGCGACGCCCGTGGCCACCACGGTGATCCGGAAGCGCAGGGTGCGCCGGAACCACCACCTGCGCGGGTTCACCTACGGGCCGCCCGCTGCACGGTCGCGCCGAGCGCCGCGTCGAGGTCGGCCGTGGAGGCGAGGTAGCCGTGACCGCGGACCGTGCGGACGACCTCGCCCGCGCCCAGCGCGTCGAGCTTGCGCCGCAGGTAGCCGACGTACACCTCGACGGCGTTGCGGGTCGCCGCCTGCTCGTCGCCCCACACGGTGCGGAGCAGTTCGTCCTTCGTCACGACGGAGCCCGCGCGGCTGGCCAGGACGTCCAGCACGGCGTACTCGCGGGGGCTCAGCGCCACCGGCGAACCGGCCCACGTGACCTCGCGCAGCGCCCGGTCCACGACCAGTTCGCCCAGCTTGAGCCTGCGCCGGGAGTTTCCGCCGGAGTTGCGCCGCAGCAGCGCCCGCACCTGGGCGACCAGCACCACGAACGAGAACGGCTTCACCAGGTAGCCGTCGGCGCCGAGGTCGAGGCCGTCGGCCTGGTCGACCTCACCGTCCTTCGCCGACACCATCAGCACCGGCGTGCGCACGCCCTCGGCCCGCATCCGCTGGAGCACCCGGTAGCCGGACAGGCCGGGCAGCATGATGTCGAGCAGCACGACGTCGAACGCGCCGGTCAGCGCCACGCGCAGCGCGTTCGGGCCGTCCGCGGCGGTCACGACCTCCATGCCCTCCGCCGACAGCCCCCGTTCCAGGGCACGCCGCACACCGATCTCGTCGTCGACAACCAGCACCCGTGGTCTCACACCCGCAAGCATGCCGCTTGAGGAGCACAATCGGCTGGGGATCTCAGCGGTCTCTCAGGCTCTCAGCGCCATCTCAGCACGGGGTGGGCACTGTTTGTGGTGTCGGACGGCACAGGGCCGGCCGGCACGTGGAGGAGGGGACATGAACAGGAGAAGGGTGACCGTGGCCATCGCGGCGGCCGGGGTGGTCGCCGGGGCTGCCGGTCTGGGGGTGCTGGCGATGCCCGCCGGTGCGGGGCCCGCGCCTGTGCTGCCCCAGGTCGACGCGCAGTCCCTCGTCGAGTCGGTGCTCACGGCCAAGCCCACCGCGTTCGGCGGCACGGTGGACGTGAACAACAGCCTCGGCATCCCGGCCATCGGCGGCCTGCCGCAGCTGTCCGACGGCGCCAGCCAGATCCGGGTGTGGAGCGACGGCCAGGACCGCTCCCGCGTCTCGCTGCCGACCGGCAGCTCCGAGCGGACCATCGTCGACGACGGCACGACCGTCTGGTCGTGGAACTCGGAGACGCAGACCGTCACCAAGACGAAGCACGACACCGCGAAGGCGGACAGCAAGCCCGACCTGGGCCTCGGCCTCGGTCTGGGCCAGGACGGCAAGCCGGTCGACCCGGTGCAGGTGGCGCGCGACGTCGTGGCCGAGATCGAGAAGTCCAGCACCGTGACCGTCGACGGCACGGCCCGCGTGGCCAACCGCCCGGTGTACGAGCTGGTCCTCACGCCGAAGCCCACCGAGCGGACCGTGCTGCGCGAGGTCCGCGTCGCCGTCGACTCGGAGCTGCGCCTGCCGCTGCGGGTGTCGCTGCTGACCAACGGCACCGACGAACCGGCCGTGCAGGTCGGCTTCTCGGAGCTGACCGTCGGCCCCCAGGACGCGGGGCTGTTCCAGTTCACGCCGTCCGCCAGCGCCAAGGTCGAGGAGCAGGAGCTCAAGGCCCCGTCCGAGCAGGACAAGGCCGCCGCCGAGAAGGCCGTCGGCGAGGCGTCGCCGCAGGTCGTCGGCGAGGGCTGGGACACCGTGGTCGTCGCCAAGACCCCGGCCGAGACCCTCGCGGGCATGCAACTGCCCGCCGAGGACCAGCCCGAGAAGCGCGGCCCCGGCCGTGACCGCGACCAGAGCAGCCCGCAGGACCTGCTCAAGCAGCTCGGCAAGCAGATCAGCGGCCCGTGGGGCAGCGGAACGCTGCTCAGCACCAAGATCGGCAACGTCCTGCTGGCCGACGACGGGCGCATCGCGCTCGGCGCCGTGCCGGAGCAGGTGCTGACCGAGGCGATCGGCCAGGTGAAGTGACCACTTCGACCAGCGCACGGGTGGAGTCCGCTCCGGCGGGCTCCACCCCGGTCCTCGCCGCTCGCACGCGGGGACTGCGCAAGACGTACGGCAGCACCGTCGCGGTGGACCGGGTGGACCTGGACCTGCCCGAGGGCGCCGTGATGGGGATGCTCGGGCCGAACGGGTCCGGGAAGACGACGACCATCCGGATGCTGCTCGGTCTGGTGAAGCCGACCGAGGGCACCGTGGAGCTGCTCGGGCGGGCGTTGCCCGACGGGGCGGCGGACTCGTTGCCGCACGTCGGTGCGCTGGTCGAGGGGCCGGGGTTCCACCCGTTCCTGTCCGGCCGGGAGAACCTGCGGCGCAACGCGGCGTTCGAGCCGCTGCTGGCGACGGGGTCGATCAAGCAGGCGGTGGAGGACGCGCTGGAGCGCGTCGGGCTGTCGCAGGCGGCGCACCGGCGGTACCGCGGGTACTCGCTGGGCATGAAGCAGCGGCTCGGGCTGGCGGCGGCGCTGCTGGTGCCGCGCAGGCTGATCGTGCTGGACGAGCCGACGAACGGCCTGGACCCGGCGGGCACGCGCGAGGTGCGCAAGGTCATCGGCGACCTGCACGCGGCGGGCAGCACGGTGCTGGTGTCGTCGCACCTGCTGAGCGAGATCGAGGCGACGTGCACGCACGTGGCCGTGCTGCACCGGGGAACCGTGGTGGCGCAAGGGGAACTGGCCGAGCTGTTGCAGTCCGACAGCACGGCGCTCCAGGTGACGACGTCCGATGTGGACACCGCGCTGAACGTGCTGCGCGCTGCCCGGATCTCCGCCCGCCCCTCCGACGAGGGCGTGCGGGTCGAGCTGATCGGCACGACCGCGCCGGTGGTCTTCCAGACCCTCGTCCAGGCGGGCGTGGAGATCCACGAGGCGGTCCGCCAGCGCACCGGTCTGGAGGAGCTGTTCGCGCGGCTCACCGAGGCCGAGGAGTCCGAACACCTGTCCACTGTGGACACCATTGAGGGGGCACGATGACCACGGCTGTCGCCACGCGCGCCCCGTTGGCCCGGCAACTGCGCTCGGAGCTGCGGTGGATCCTGCGCCGCCCGCGCACGGTGATCGGGCTGGGACTGCTGTGCGTGGTCCCGATCCTGGCCGGTGTCGGCCTGTGGTTCGCCGTCGACAACACCCAGGGCCCGGCGGGTCCGGGGCTCGCGGCGATCATCGCGGGCAACGGTCTCGTCCTGCCGATCTTCACCCTGTTCCTGTCGCTGCCGTTGCTGCTGCCGCTGGTCGGCGCGATCTGGGCGGCCGACGGCCTGGCGGGCGAGGCGAACAACGGCACCCTGCGCGGCCTGATGGTCGCGCCGGTCGGCCGGACCCGGCTGCTGGGCATCAAGGCGTTCGGCATCGCGGTCATGTCGCTGTTCGCGGTGACGCTGATGGCGTTCGTCGGCGCGGTCACCGGTGTGGCCCTGTTCGGCATGGACGGGATGCTCACGGTGTCCGGCACGACGCTGTCGACCGGCGCGGCGCTGGGCCGGATCGTGCTGACGATCCTGCTGGTGACGTTCCAGATGTGGGCCGTCGCCGCCGTGGCGCTGGCGATCTCCGCGTGCACCGAGCACCCGCTGGTCGTGATGGCCGCGACCATGGCCGGAATCATCGTGTTCGCCGTGCTCGGGGCGTTCAGCGCGCTGGACTGGCTCCAGCCGTACCTGATCACCTCGGCGTGGGACGGCCTCGCCGACGTGATGCGCGACCCGATGCCGGTGGACGGCCTGTGGAACAGCACCGGCCTGGCCGCCTGCTACCTGCTGATCGGCCTGTCACTCGCCGCCATCCGCCTGGTCACCAAGGACGGCTAGCCCGTCCGGGTCGACCGAGAGCCTGACCCGGTCGCCGAGCGCGGGTGGCTCGGCGACCGGGGCCACGGCCTCGAACTCCTCGTCCCGCACGGTCACCAGCAGCCGCACGTGGTCGCGGCGGTGCACCCGTTCCTCGACCACGCCCTCCAGCGGGCCGTCGGCGTCGACGCGCAACGCCGTGGAGCGCAGACCGACCCGGCCAGGAACGGTGATCCCGAGCAGGTCGAGCGCCACGTCGGCGGGCAGGATCCGGCCGCACCCGAGGAACTTCGCCGTGTCGACGTCGACCGGCGACCGCCACACCTCCGTGGGCGGGCCGACCTGCCGGACGCGCCCGGCGCGCATGACCGCGACCCGGTCGGCGAGCGTGAACGCCTCGTCGTGGTCGTGCGTGACGACCAGCGCGGTGGCGCCCGCTTCGCGCAGCAGCCGGGCCAGGTCGACGGCCAACTGCTCGCGCAGCGCCCGGTCCAGCGCCGACAGCGGCTCGTCCAGCAGCAGCAACCGCGGCCGCGGCGCCAACGCCCGTGCCAGCGCGACCCGCTGCTGCTCACCGCCGGACAGCTCGGTGACCTTGCGCTTCTGGTAACCGCCGAGGCCGACCAGTTCCAGCAGTTCGGCCACGCGCTTGTGCCGCGTTTCGGGCTCCACGCCGTGCATCCGCATGCCGAACGCCACGTTGCCCGCCACGTCCCGGTGCGGGAACAGCTGCCCGTCCTGGAACACCAGCCCGAAACCCCTGCGGTGCACCGGAACGCCCGCCAGGTCCTCGTCGTCCCACCGCACGGCGCCCGCGCTGGGCCGTTCCAGGCCCGCGACCGCGCGCAGCAGCGTCGACTTGCCGCAGCCGGACGGGCCGAGCAGCGCGACCACCTCCCCGTCCGCGACCGTCAGGTCCACATCGGACACGGCCGTGACGGCGCCGTAGCGGACGCCGACCCCGGTGAGCCGCAACGACATCAGAACTCCCCACTGCTGGGCACGCGCAGCTTCTCGATCAGCAGCACCGCGGCGATCGTCACGACCATGAGCATCGCGCACGCGGCGTACGCCATCTGGCTGTTGAGCTGGCCGGGCCGGGACATCAGCCGGGCGATCACGATCGGCAGCGTCGGCGCGTCCGGCCTGGCCAGGAAGCTGGTCGCGCCGAACTCCCCCAGCGCCACCACGAACCCGAACCCGGCGGCGGCGGCCAGCGACCGGCCCGCGAGCGGCAGGTCGACCTCGCGCCACACCCGCCACGGGCTCGCGCCGAGCGTCGCGGCGGCCTGCCGCAGCCGTTCGTCGACGGCGCGCAGCACCGGCAGCACGATCCGCACGACCAACGGCGTCACGACGAGCGCCTGCGCCAGCGGGACCAGCGCGGGCGACGTGCGCAGGTCGCCGGGCAGCGCGTCCATCGTGATCAGGTAGCCGAAGCCGACCGTCACCGCGGACACGCCCAGCGGCAGCATCAAAGCGGTGTCCAGCGCCTCACCGACGCCCCAGGGGGTTCGGCCGCGGCGCAGCCCGACCAGCACGACGGCGGAGAACACCCCGATCGTCAACGCCAGCAGGGTCGCGTCGGTGGCCGTGCGGAGGGAGTTCACCGCCGCGTCGACCCCGGACACGGCCAGGGTCCCGCGCTCCCCCGTGCCGGTCAGCGCCCGGTACCCGGCGAGGCTCCAGCCGTCCACAGTGGACAGCGAGCGCACGACGAGGCCGACCACAGGTATCAGGAGCGTGAGCACGACGGCGAACGCCACCGCGACCACCCCCCACTCGCCGCCGGTCGGCCTGCGCACCACGTCCGCCTGACCGCGCAACGCCAGCGCGGTCTCCCGCCGACGTCGGGCCAGCCCGCCGAGC
>DATMCA010001437.1:0-13523 GCA_035559015.1 Umezawaea sp.
GACGGCGGCCGGGTTGCGCAGCCCGTGCCCGACCCGGCCCGCGAGCCGCGACGCCCTGGCCACGGCCTGCGTGCGGGGCCTGCGCTCGCGGTCGTACCGGGCCAGCGCCTCCTCGACGGTCGCGCTGCCCGAGCACGCGGCGGCCAGCACCACGCCGTCCTCGATCGCCTGGCACGCGCCCTGTCCGAGGAACGGCGTCATGGCGTGCGCCGAATCGCCCAGCAGCGCCACGCGGCCCCGCACGTAGGTGGGCAGGGGGCTCGCCAGCTCGTGGACGTCGTGACGCAGCACGGACTCCGGGTCGGTGGCCGCGAGCAGCGCGGGGATCGGGTCGTGCCAGCCGTCGACGAGCCGCCGCACCTCGGCCAGTTCGTCGTCGACCCGCAGACCCGCGGGCGACAGGGTCGCGGCGTACCAGTAGACCCGGCCCGCGGCGAGCGGCAGGACGCCGAACTCCGTGCCCGGCCCGAGGTACTGGCCGATCTCCAGCGGTCCCGCGTGGTCGACGACCGCGCGCCACGCCGTCGTCCCCGCGTAGACCGGTTCCGGCGCGTCCGGCCACAGCCGCGTCCGGACCCGGCTGCCGATGCCGTCCGCCGCGACCACCAGGTCCGCCTCCAGCACCACGGGCCCGCCGTCCGCGAGGTAGCGCACGGCGGGTTCCACCTCCACGACGTCGGCCGAGGTGACCAGGCTGTCGGCGGGCAGTGCCGAGCGCAGGACGCGGTGCAGGTCGGCGCGGTGGACCGCCACCAGCCTGCCGCCGCGTTCCAGGTCCTCCGCGGTCAACCGGCCGAGCGCGCGGCCGCGGTGGTCCCGGACGCCGCCGGGCAGGCGCGGGGTGCCGTTCGCCCGCACGGCCTCGCCGAGGTCCAGCGCGTCGAGCGCCCGCATCGCGTTCGGCATCACCCCGATCCCGGCGCCGACCTCGCCGAACTCGGGCGCGCGTTCGAGCACGACCACCTCCCAGCCGACCCTCCGCAGCGCGACCGCCGCGGTCAGGCCGCCGAGGCCGCCTCCGACGACCACCGCCGTTCCCCTCATGACGCCCCCTCGTTTCTACAGGTGTAGATCGGTCATACTACAGCTGTAGAAAGAGGTGGCACCGTGACCGACCGCAGAGCCCTGCTCGCCGACGCGGCCATCGAGGTCGTGGCGGCGCACGGGATGCGCGGGCTGACCCACCGCGCCGTCGACACCAGGGCGGGCGTGCCGCAGGGGTCGACGTCGGCGTACTTCCGCACCCGGAAAGCACTGGTGGAAGGACTCGTCCACCGGCTGGCGGACGTCGAGCAGGCCGAGATCGAGGCGACCGCCCCCACCGCGCTCGACGGCCCGCCGGACCTCGACCGGCTCGCCACCGGCATCGCCGCGCTGCTGGACCACTGGCTCACGGCGGGCCGCTCCCGGTCGCTGGCCAGGTTCGCCTGCCTGCTGGAGGCCACCCACCACCCGGAGCTGCGCACGATCCTCGCCCACGGCGACCGCCCCCGTGCCACCGCTCGCGCCCTGGTGGCGCTCGCGGGCTCGACCGACCCAGACCGGGACGGCCGCGCGATGGTGGCGTTCATCGACGGCCTGCTGTTCGACCGGCTCGCGGGCAACGGAGTGGCCACCGCCCCGACACCGGGCACGCCGGAGAGCCGGGAGCAGTTCCGGCACGCTGTCCGCGCCGCGTTCGCCGGGGTGCTGGAGGGGTAAATCGGTGGCGGGCCCGCGAGCCCGTCCCTATCGTCGCGGTCATGGTTCCCCCCTTCGGCGTGTTCTACCTCTGAGTTCGGCCACGGCTCGGCGTGCGGTCGCACGCCGGTCGCCGACGTGCCCGAAAACGCTCGCCACCCGGCTTGAGCACCAGAACCAGTGGAACGCGCCCGGCTCTCCTCGGCGCGCGTCCCCGCCATCAAGAGGTGACCTGTGCGCGCTGCGCTCCAACCAACCCACCGTGCCCACCTGCGGGCCGAAGACCTGAGCAAGGGCTTCGAGGCACGCCCCGTCCTGTCCGGCGTCTCGCTCACGGCGTCAGCCGGGCAGCGCCTCGGCGTGATCGGCGAGAACGGCCGGGGCAAGTCGACCCTGCTCGGCCTGCTCGCCGGCGACCTCGACCCCGACACCGGTTCCGTGACGCGCCACGGCTCGATCGCCGTGGCCGCGCAAGAACTCCCGTTCGCCGACGACGACACCGTCGGCACGATCCTCGACCGCGCGCTGGCGGGCGCACGGGCCGCACTGTCCGAAGTGGACGAATCGGCCGCGGCCCTGGCCGACGACGAACCGGGGGCGGGCGACCGCTACGCGGCGGCGCTGGCCGAGGCGGAGCACCTGGAGGCGTGGGACGCCGAGCGGCGGGCCGACCTGGCTCTCGCCGCACTGGACGCGCCCGCCGACCGGTCCCGGCGGCTGGCCGAGCTGTCCGTCGGGCAGCGGTACCGGGTGCGGCTGGCCTGCGTGCTCGCCGAGCGCTCGGACGTCCTGCTGCTCGACGAGCCCACGAACCACCTCGACGCCACGGGGATGGACTACCTGACGGCGCGCCTGCGCGAACACCGGGGCGTGGTGGTCCTGGTCAGCCACGACCGGATGCTGCTCGACGAGGTGTGCACGGCCCTGCTCGACCTGGACCCGAACGCCGACGGCGAGGTCGTCCTGCACGGCGGCGGCTACTCGGCCTTCAAGGCCGCGAAGGCCGCCGACCGCGCGCGCTGGGAGCAGCGGTACGCCCTGGAGTCCGCCAGGGACGCCGAACTCCGGGAGGAGGTCGCGGCGGCCGAGGCGCGGCTGATCACGTCGTGGCGGCCTCCCAAGGGGGCCGGGAAGCACAAGCGCGCGACCCGTGCGCCGAGCCGGATGCGCAACGTCGCCCGCAGGCTGGACGAGCTGACCGGGCAGCGGGTGCCGAAACCGCCGGAGCCGCTCCGGTTCACCGGCCCGGAGTTGGCGGCGGGTCCGGACGAGGTGCTGCTGGGCGCGTCCGGCGTCACCGTGCCGGGCAGGCTGAGGCCGCACCCGGACCTCGCCGTCGCCGCGGGCGGCAGGCTGGTCGTGTCCGGTGCGAACGGGACGGGCAAGTCGACGCTGCTGGCCGTCCTGGCCGGGCGGCTGGCCCCGGCGACCGGCGTCGTCCGGCACGGGGCCAGGACCCGGATCGGCCTGCTGGCGCAGGAGTCGGACTTCCCCGACCCCTCGCTGAGCCCGGCCCACCTGGTGCGCGACCCCGAACCCCTGCGCGCGCTGGGCCTGCTGCCCGACGTCGACCTGACCCGGCCGGTCGGACGGCTGTCCACCGGGCAGCGCAGGCGCCTGTCGCTGGCGCTGCTGCTGCTCGGGTCCCCGCACGTGCTGCTGCTCGACGAGCCGACGAACCACCTGTCGATCACGCTGGTCGACGAGCTGACGGAGGCCGTTCGGGTGACGTCCGCGGCGGTCGTCGTGGCCACCCACGACCGTCAACTGCGGCTTGACCTGGGGTCATGGCCGCGGCTGGAACTCATTTGAAAACAATGTTCTTCACGGAGTCGTAAATCTTCTGTAGCTTCTGAAGTAGGTCCCTTAACGCACTGGGAGGTGTGCAAGTTGACCGAAACGATCTCCGCCGGTCTGCCCATGACACGGGACAACCCCTTCGACCCGCCTGCTGAACTGGGAGTTCTCCGCGAGGAGACGCCGATGAACCGGCTCCGGTTCCCGGACGGCCACCTCGGCTGGCTCGTCACCGGCCACGAACTGGTCCGCCAGGTGATGAGCGACCGCCGGTTCAGCTCGCGGGTGGAGCTGCACCACATCGCGATGCGCCGCGGCAACACCCCGATCGTCCGGAGGCCACCGGCCACACCGGGCATGTTCATCGGCATGGACGCGCCCGACCACACGAGGTACCGCAAGCTGCTCACCGGCCAATTCACCGTGCGGCGGATGAACCTCCTGTCGGCCCGCATCGAGGAGATCGTCCTCGGGCAGATCGCGGAGATGCGGGAGCGGGGGACGTCCGCCGACCTCGTCACGGCGTTCGCGCTGCCCGTGCCGTCCCTGGTGATCTGCGAACTGCTGGGCGTGCCTTACGAGGAGCGGCACTCGTTCCAGGAGGACACCGCGACGGCGCTGCGGCTGGAGACCAGCGTCGAGGACGCGATGGCGGCGTTCGAGCGGGTGAAGGACTTCATCCGCGACCTGGTGCGGCGCAAGCGCTCCGAGCCCGGCGACGACATGCTCAGCGGGATGATCGCCGCCGACGAGCACCTCGACGACGAGGAGGTCACCGGCATGGGGGTGCTGCTCCTCATCGCCGGCCACGAGACGACGGCGAACATGCTGGGCCTCGGCACGCTGACCCTGCTGAGCCACCCCGACCAGCTCGCCGCGCTGCGGGCCGACCCGTCGCTGATCGACAACACCGTCGAGGAACTGCTGCGGTACCAGACGATCGTGCAGTTCGGTGCGACCCGCACGGCCCTGGAGGACGTCGAGATCGGCGGGCACCAGGTCAAGGCCGGCGAGACGCTGTCGCTGTCGCTGCCCGCGGCGAACCGCGACCCGCACAAGTTCGACCGCCCGGAGGAGTTCGACATCGAGCGCTCGGCGAGCGGCCACATGAGCTTCGGCCACGGCGTGCACCAGTGCCTCGGCCAGCAGCTCGCGCGGATCGAGATGCGGATAGGCTTGGCCGCACTGTTCCGCGAGTTCCCGAACCTCCGCCTCGCGGTGCCGGTGGACGAGGTGCCGCTGCGCACCGACATGGCGATCTACGGGGTGCACGCCCTACCGGTGGAGTGGTCATGAAGGTAGTAGCCGATGCGACGAAGTGCTGCGGTTCCGGCATGTGCGTGCTGACCGACCCGGACGTCTTCGACCAGAGCGAGGACGACGGCACGGTCATCGTGCTCGACGTCGAACCCGCGGAGTCCCACCACGCGGCGGCGCGCGAGGCGGCGGCACTGTGCCCCGCGGGCGCCATCACCGTGCACGAGTGATCAACCCCGACACCCCGTCCGCTCGCCGGCCGGGGTGTCGGGTCCACCCTTCCCGACCTGGGCCTACGCGACGATAGGGGTCGCATTGGGGGCCGTCAGGGGTGTCGTCCGCACCAGCCCGTCACTAGCTTTCGACAAGCGATCTGTGCCGGGGAATTGTCGTGCGGGCTTCGTGAAAAGGGTGGCGCTGAATGTCCAATGAGGAGAAGCTCCGCGACTACCTCAGGCGGGTGACCGCCGACCTGCACAGCACGCGCCACCGGTTGCAGGAGGTCGAGAACGCGGGCCAGGAGCCCGTGGCGATCGTGGCGATGGGCTGCCGCTTCGCGGGCGGGATCACCTCCCCCGAAGAGCTGTGGGACTTCGTCGTGAACGGCCGTGACGCCGTCGCGCCGTTCCCCACGGACCGGGGCTGGGACCTGGAAGCCCTGTACCACCCCGATCCCGACCACCAGGGCACCTCCTACGTGCTGGAGGGCGCCTTCGTCGACGGGGTCGCCGAGTTCGACCCGAGCTTCTTCGGCATCTCGCCGCGCGAGGCGATCACGATGGACCCGCAGCAGCGCCTGCTGCTGGAGACCGCGTGGCACACGTTCGAACGCGCGGGGATCGACCCGCACTCGTTGCGCGGCAGCCGAACCGGTGTGTTCACCTCCACCAACGGCCAGGACTACTTCACCAACCTCCAGGGCGAACTGCCCGAGGGCCTCGAAGGCCACGTCGGCACGGGCACCGCGGCGAGCATGATCTCCGGCCGCCTGTCCTACACGTTCGGTCTCGAAGGCCCCGCCGTCACGGTCGACACCGCGTGCTCGGGTTCCCTCGTGACGCTGCACCTCGCCGTTCAGGCGCTGCGCAACGGCGAGTGCGACCTCGCGCTCGCGGGCGGCGCGACGATCATGACGTCCCCCGGTGCCTTCATCGACTTCAGCCGCGCCCGCGGCCTGTCGTGGGACGCGCGGTGCAAGTCGTTCGCGGCGGGCGCCGACGGCACGAGCTGGGGCGACGGCGTCGGCCTGGTGCTGGTGGAACGGCTGTCCGACGCGCTGCGCAACGGCCACGACGTGCTCGCGGTCGTGCGCGGCATCGCGGTGAACCAGGACGGCGCGTCCAACGGCCTCACCGCGCCGAACGGCCCGTCGCAGCAGCGGGTCATCCGCCAGGCGCTGGCCGACGCGCGGCTGACCGCGATGGACGTCGACGTGATCGAGGCGCACGGCACGGGCACGAAGCTCGGCGACCCGATCGAGGCGCAGGCGCTGATCGAGGCGTACGGACCCGAGCGCGACACGCCGTTGCTGCTCGGTTCGGTGAAGTCGAACATCGGCCACACCCAGGCGGCGGCCGGTGTCGCCGCGGTCATCAAGACCGTTCTCGCGCTCCAGCACGGAGTCGTGCCGAAGACGCTGCACGTGGACGCGCCGTCACCGCAGATCGACTGGAGCTCCGGCGCGGCCGAGCTGGTGACGGAAACCCGTCCGTGGCCCGAGACCGGACACCTCCGCCGGGCCGGTGTGTCGTCCTTCGGTTACAGCGGGACGAACGCGCACGCGATCCTCGAACAGGCGCCGGAGGCGACGGCCGAGGCGGTCGAACGTCGTGCGCTGCCACTGGTTCCGGTGGCGTTGTCGGGCAAGACCGAGGAAGCCCTGCGCGCCCAGGCCCGCAACCTCCTGTCCTGGGACGGCGATCTGACCGACCTGGGCTTCTCCACCGCGACCACGCGGGCGCACCTGGACCACCGCGCGGTCGTCGTGGCCGAGGACCACGACGACCTGCTCGCCGGGCTCCGGGCGCTCGCCGACGGGTCCCCGGTGGCGGACGAGGCCGTGGAGGGCCGGACGGCCGTGCTGTTCACCGGCCAGGGCAGCCAGCGGATCGCGATGGGGCAACAGCTCCACGCCGCGTTCCCGGTGTACGCCGAGGCGTTCGACGCCGTGGTCGACCGCTTCGATCCCCGCCTCCGCGAAGCGCTGAACGACGCGGACCTGCTCAACCGCACCGAATTCACCCAACCCGCCCTGTTCGCCATCGAGGTCGCCCTCTACCGACTCGTCGAATCCTGGGGCGTCACACCGGACTTCCTCGCGGGCCACTCCATCGGCGAACTCGCCGCCGCCCACGTCGCCGGGGTGCTTTCGCTCGACGACGCCACGACGCTCGTTGCCGCGCGGGGCAAGCTGATGCAGGCCTTGCCTGCCGGCGGCGCGATGGTGGCGTTGCAGGCCACCGAGGACGAGGTCCGGAAGCACCTGACCGACCGCGTGTCCATCGCCGCCGTCAACGGGCCGCGGTCCGTCGTCATCGCGGGCGACGAGGACGCGGTCCAGCACGTGGTCGACCGGTTCACCGACCGGAAGTCCAAGCGGCTCACCGTGTCGCACGCGTTCCACTCCCCCCGCATGGACGGCATGCTCGCCGAGTTCCGCACGGTGGCCGAGAGCCTGACCTTCAGCGCTCCCACCACCTCCATCGTGTCCACGTTGACCGGCGAGCTGGTCGCGGACGACGAGATCACCTCGCCCGAGTACTGGGTGCGCCACGTCCGCGAGGCCGTCCGCTTCGCGGACGCCGTGCGGACGCTGGAGTCCGAGGGCGTCACGACGTTCCTGGAGCTGGGCCCCGACGGCGTGCTGACCGCGATGGGCGCGGAGACCGCGACGAAGGCGCGGCTGATCCCCTCGCTGCGCAAGGACCGCGACGAGGTCCGCGCCGTCGTCACCGCGCTGGGCGCCGTGCACGTGAGCGGCGCACCCGTCGACTGGACCGCCTTCTACGCCGGGTCGGGCGCGCGGCGGGTGCCGCTGCCCACCTACGCCTTCCAGCGCGAGCGCTACTGGGTGGAGAGCGGCCAGGCCGCGCAGGACGTGACGTCGGCCGGTCTCGGCTCGGCCGACCACCCGCTGCTGGCCGCGGTCCTGTCCGCGCCCGGCGGCGGCACGCTGTTCACCGCCCGCCTGTCGCTGGCGGGTCACGCGTGGCTGGGCGACCACGTCGTCTCCGGCAACGCCGTCGTGCCCGGCACCGCGCTGGTGGAGCTCGCAATCCGCGCCGGTGACGAACTCGGCTGTGGCCACCTGGAAGAACTGCTGCTGCAAGCGCCGCTCGTGCTCCCGCAGCAGGGCGCGGTCACGCTGTGCGTCTCGGTCGCGGAGCCGGACGCCTCGGCGCGGCGCGCGATCACCGTGTACTCCAGGCAGGACACCGAGGAGTGGACGACGCACGCGATCGGCGTGCTGACCGACGAGCAGGTGCCCGCCGGGTTCGACCTGGCCGCCTGGCCGCCGCCCGGTGCCGACCCCGTCGAGCTGGGCTCGGTCTACGACGACCTCGCCGAGTCGGGTCTGGCCTACGGCCCGGTGTTCCGGGGCCTCAGGGCCGCCTGGCGCGACGGTGACGACCTGTACGCCGAGGTCGGCCTCCCCGACGCCGAACACCGCCCCGCGTCCCAGTTCGGCGTGCACCCGGCCCTGCTGGACTCGGTGCTGCACGCGCTGGGGCTCGGCGCGGAGAAGCAGGAGACCGGCTCGCTCCCGTTCTCCTGGAACGGCGTCAGCCTCTACGCCGCGGGCGCGACCACGTTGCGCGCCAGGATCTCCCCCGCCGGGCAGGGCGTCTCGATCAGCGTCGCCGACGGCGGCGGCGCCCCCGTGGCGCGCATCGACTCGCTGGTGCTGCGCCAGATCGGCGGCATCAAGTCCGGCGGAGGCAAGTCCGACTCGCTGTTCCGCGTCGACTGGACCGCGTTGTCCCTGGAGGGCCAGGAGGACGGCGCCCGGCCCGTGGTGCTGCGCGCCCCCGACGGCGACCCCCGCGAGGCCACGGCCCACGTGCTGGCCGACCTCCAGGAGCGCCTGGCGGGCGACGACGTGCTCGTGGTCGTCACGTCCGGCGCCGTCGCGGTGCTGCCCGGCGAGGACGTGCCGAACCTCGCGCACGCCGCCGTGTCCGGCCTCGTGCGAGCCGCGCAGTCCGAGCACCTGGACCGGATCTTCCTGGTCGACACCGACTCCCCCGACCAGCTCGACGCCGCCGCCGTGGCGGCCACCGGCGAAGGCGAGGTCGCGATCCGCGGCGGCAAGGCGTTCGCGCCGAGGCTGGTGCGGGCGTTCGCCGGGACCGTGCCCGCGTTCGAGGGCGACGGCCCGTGGCGGATGGACTTCACCGAGCAGGGCACGGTCGACAACCTCGTCACGATCCCGTGGCCCGAGGTCACGCGCGACCTGGAGCCGCACGAGGTGCGGATCGGTGTGCGCGCGGCGGGCGTGAACTTCCGCGACGTGATGAACGCGCTGGGCATGTACCCCGGTGACGCGGGCCTGATGGGTCTGGAGGCGGCCGGTGTCGTGCTGGCCGTCGGGTCCGGTGTGGACGGTCTCGCGCCGGGCGACCGGGTGATGGGCATGATGGACGCGGCCTTCGGGCCGGTCGCCGTGGCCGACCACCGGATGGTGTGCCCGATGCCCGCGGGCTGGTCGTTCACCGAGGCGGCCGGTGTGCCGCTGGTGTTCCTGACCGCGTTGTACGGCCTGGGCGACCTCGCCGGGCTCCGGGAGGGCGAGTCCGTCCTGGTCCACGCCGCCGCCGGTGGTGTCGGCATGGCCGCCACGCAGGTGGCCCGCCAGTTGGGCGCGGAGGTCTACGGCACCGCGTCCACCGGCAAGTGGCACGTGCTGCGCGCCGCCGGGATCCCGGACGACCACATCGCCTCCTCCCGCACCACGGAGTTCGAGCGGCAGTTCACCGCCGCGACCGGCGGACGTGGTGTCGACGTCGTCCTGGACGCGCTCTCGGGCGAGTTCGTGGACGCGTCCCTGCGCCTGGTCGGGCTCGGCGGCGGCGGTCGGTTCGTGGAGATGGGCAAGACCGACGTCCGCGAGGTCGACGAGGTCGCGGCCCAGTACCCCGGCGTCCGCTACCGGGCGTTCGACCTGATCGAGGCCGGACCGGACCGCATCAAGGAAATGCTCTACCAGCTGTACGACTGGTTCTCCGCGGGCAGCCTGCGCCCGTTGCCGGTCACGGCCTGGGACCTGCACCGAGCGCCCGAGGCGTTCCGCTACCTGGGGCAGGCCAAGCACATCGGCAAGGTCGTCCTGACCATCCCGGCCAAGCTCGACGGCACCGTCCTCATCACCGGCGGCACCGGCGGACTCGGCGCGGAACTGGCCCGGCACCTGGTCGGCCAGGGCGTTCGGCACCTGGTCCTCACCTCCCGCCGCGGGCCGGACGCCCCCGGCGCGGCGGAACTCGTCGCCGAGCTGGACGCGCGGGTCGACGTCGTCGCCTGCGACGTGTCCGACCGCGCCGCTCTGGCAGCGCTGCTGGCGGGCATCCCGAATCTCTCCGGTGTCGTGCACACGGCCGGTGTCCTGGCAGACGGCATCGTCGAATCCCTGACGCCGGACCGGATCGACGCGGTGTTCGCGCCGAAGGTCGACGCCGCGCAGCACCTGCACGAGCTGACCCGCGACCGCGACCTGGCGATGTTCGTCCTGTTCTCCTCCTCCGCGGGCCTGCTGGGCTCGCCGGGGCAGGCGAACTACGCCGCCGCCAACACCTACCTCAACGGCCTAGCCGCGCACCGTCGCGCCCATGGCCTCCCTGGCATCGCGCTGACCTGGGGCCTGTGGGACCAGAGCGCGGGCATGGGCGCCGGCCTGTCGAAGGTCGACCTCGCCCGCATGGCCCGCGCCGGGATGCCCGCCCTCGCGATGCAGGAGGGCATGGCGCTGTTCGACTCGGCGCTGGTGCTGGACGAGCCGGTCACCGTCCCGATCAAGCTGGACCTCGGCTCGCTGCGGTCCGCCAAGACCGAGCTGCACCCGTTGCTGCGCGGTCTGGTCCGCGTGCCGGTGCGCCGCGCGACGGCGGGCAGCGGCGCGGAATCCTCGCAGTGGAGCCAGAAGCTCGGCTCGCTGAGCCCCGCCGAGCAGGACGAGCTGCTGCTGGACATGGTCCGCGTCCAGGTCGCCGTCGTGCTCGGCTTCTCGTCCGCGCAACAGGTCCAGCCCGGCCGGGGCCTGGTCGACATGGGCCTGGACTCCCTGTCCGCGGTGGAACTCCGCAACACCCTGAGCAGCGCCACCGGCCTCCGCCTGCCCGCCACCGTCGTCTTCGACTACCCGACGCCCCAGGCGCTCGCGGGCCACCTCCGCGCGGAACTGGTCGACGCGGCGGGCACCGGTCCGGCGCAGGCCGTGGCGGCGACCGTCGGCTCCGACGAGCCCATCGCGATCGTGTCCATGGCGTGCCGCCTGCCCGGCGGCGTCCGGTCGCCGGAAGACCTGTGGGACCTCGTGTCCACCGGACGGGACGCCATCGCGCCGCTGCCGGTCGACCGCGGCTGGTCCGTGGAGGACTTCGACTTCGACGTGGCGGGCGGCGGTTTCGTCGACCACGCCACGGACTTCGACCCGGCGTTCTTCGGCATCTCCCCCCGCGAAGCCCTCGCGATGGACCCGCAGCAACGTCTGCTGCTGGAAACCACCTGGGAGACCTTCGAACGAGCCGGGCTCGACCCGGCCGCGATGCGCGGCAGCCAGGCCGGTGTCTTCATCGGGGGCAGCGCCACGGACTACGGCAGCGGCGGCGTCACCATCCCCGAGGAGCTGGCCGGTCTGCTGCTCACCGGCAGCACGCCCAGCGTGATGTCCGGCCGCATCGCCTACACGTTCGGCCTCGAAGGCCCGGCGATGACCGTCGACACCGCCTGCTCCTCCTCGCTGGTGGCACTGCACCTGGCCGCTCAGGCGCTGCGGCGCGGGGAGTGCGACCTCGCCCTCGCGGGCGGCGTGATGGTCCTGTCCACCCCGGCCCTCTTCGAGGAGTTCGCCAAGCAGAGCGGGCTGTCGGCCGACGGCCGCTGCAAGGCGTTCTCCGCGGGCGCCGACGGCACCGGCTGGGCCGAGGGCGTCGGCATGCTGCTGGTCGAACGCCTGTCCGACGCCCAGCGCAACGGCCACGACGTGCTCGCCGTGGTGCGGGGCTCGGCGGTCAACCAGGACGGCGCGTCCAGCACGCTGACCGCCCCCAACGGCCCGTCGCAGCAGCGCGTCATCCGCCAGGCCCTCGCCAACTCCGGTCTCACGCCCGCCGACGTCGACGTGATCGAGGCGCACGGCACCGGCACGAAGCTGGGCGACCCGATCGAGGCCCAGGCCGTGCTCGCCACCTACGGCCAGGACCGCGAGAAGCCCGTCCTGCTCGGCTCGCTCAAGTCCAACATCGGCCACGCCCAGTCCGCCGCGGGCGTCGCGGGCGTGATCAAGATGGTGCAGGCGATCCGGCACGGCATCGCGCCCAAGACGCTGCACGTGGACGAGCCCTCCCCGCACGTCGACTGGACCTCCGGTGCGGTCGAGCTGCTCACCGACGCGCGGGCGTGGCCCGAGCACGACCGGCCCCGACGCGCCGGCGTGTCGGCGTTCGGCATCGGCGGCACCAACGCGCACCTGATCCTTGAACAAGCACCCGCCGCGAAGCCGAGGAAGGTCGAGCACAAGCCGCTGCCGCTGGTGCCGTTCGTGCTGTCGGCCCGGTCGCCGGAGTCGCTGCGGGCGCAGGCGGACCGCGTGGCGGCACTGCCCGCGACCGACCTGACGGACCTGGGCTTCTCGCTCGCCACCACGAGGTCGCTGTTCGAGCACCGCGCGGTCGTCATCGCCGAGGACCACGAGGACCTGGCCCGCGAACTCGCCACGATCGACGCGGCCGACGCCTCCTCCGGCGGCAGGCTGGCGGTGCTGTTCACCGGTCAGGGCAGCCAGCGGATCGGGATGGGGCAACAGCTCCACGCCACCTACCCGGTGTTCGCGCGGGCGTTCGACGCCGTGTGCGACCGCTTCGACCCCCGCCTCCGCGACGCGCTGAACGACGCCGACCTGCTCAACCGCACCGAATTCACCCAACCCGCCCTCTTCGCGATCGAGGTCGCCCTCTACCGACTCGTCGAATCCTGGGGCGTCACACCGGACTTCCTGGCAGGCCACTCCATCGGCGAACTCGCCGCCGCCCACGTGGCCGGGGTGCTCAGCCTGGAGGACGCCGCCGAACTGGTCGCCGCGCGCGGGAAGCTGATGCAGTCGCTGCCGACCGGCGGCGCGATGATCGCCTTGCAGGCCACCGAGGACGAGGTCCTCCCCCACCTGACGGACCGCGTGTCCATCGCCGCCGTCAACGGCCCCGCGTCGGTCGTGGTCTCCGGCGACGAGGACGCGGTCACCGCCGTGGTCGACCGGTTCGAGGGCCGCAAGTCCAAGCGGCTCGGCGTCTCCCACGCGTTCCACTCCCCGCGCATGGACGACATGCTCGACGAGTTCCTGGTGGTGGCCAAGGGTCTCGACTACGCGGCCCCGCGGATCCCGATCGTCTCGACGCTGACCGGGAAGCTGGTCACCGCCGAGGAGATCACCTCGCCCGAGTACTGGGTGCGCCACGTCCGCGAGGCCGTCCGGTTCGCCGACGCGGTCACCACCCTCGAAGCCGAGGGCGTCGGCACGTTCCTCGAACTCGGTCCGGACGGTGTGCTCACCGCGATGGGCGCGGACAGCGTCGACA
>DATMCA010001438.1:0-3460 GCA_035559015.1 Umezawaea sp.
GGAGAACTCCTGATGATCGACGAACTGCGCGACCTGATCACGACCGAGCGGGCGCGGTTCGGCGTCCCGGGCGTCGCCGTCGCGGTGGTGCTGGACGGCGAGGTCGTGCTGTGCGAGGGGTTCGGTCACGCGGACCTCGACACCGGCGCACCCGTCGGCGCCGACACGCACTTCCCGATCGCCTCCGACACCAAGGCGTTCACCGCCGCCGTGACCTGCCTGCTCGCGGACGACGGCCTGATCGACCTCGACGCCCCGGTCCGCGACGTGCTGCCGTGGTTCGCGATGCACGACCCGCACGCCACCGACCTGGTCACCCCGCGCGACCTGCTCAGCCACCGCACGGGACTCCCCCGCCACGACCTCGTGTGGTTCGGCGACACCCCGATGTCGCTGGAGGAGACCACCCGCGGGCTCCGGCACCTGCCGTCAAGCCGACCCGTGCGCACCGCCTGGGACTACAACAACCTGTGCTACATCGCCGCCGGGCACCTGACCGAGGTGGTGACCGGCACCCCGTGGCCCGACGCCGTGCGGTCCCTGCTGCTGGACCCGCTGGGGATGACGAGCACCGGGTTCGCGGTGCAGGACGCCGTGGTCGACCGGCCGGCGCAGCCCTACAAGGCGACCCCCACCGGCTTCGCCCGACAAGCGCTGCCCGCCAGGGCGACCGCCCGCAAGGCAGGCCCCGCGGGCGGTCTCGTGTCCACCGCGGCCGACCTCGCCCGGTGGCTGCTGGCCCGGCTCGGCGCCCACCCCGACGTGCTGTCACCGTCCACCGTGGACCAGCTGCACCGCCCGGCCATGCTCGGCGGGATCACCCCCGACCTGTTCGAGGAGATCACCTCGCTCGGCTACGCCCTCGGCTGCCAGGTCGAGAGCTACCGCGGCACCCGGATCGTCCACCACGGCGGCAACACGCTCGGCTACTCCTCCGACGTGTGCGTCGTCCCCGACTCGCGCATCGGCGTCGCCGTGCTCACCAACCTCGACGGCAGCTACCTGCGGCTGCCCCTCGTCTACTCGATCATCGACCGGCTGCACGGCAACGCCGAGGCCCACTGGGGCAAGCGGATCCACGCCCTCCAGACCGCCGTCGACACCGGCCACGACGAGGCCCGCGAGCACCACCGGGCCAGGGCGTCCGCCGCCTCCCCGTCACGTCCCTTCACGGGGTTCGCGGGCACGTACTCCCACCCCGCCTACGGCGACCTCGTCATCCGCGTCGAGGACGACGGGCTCGTCCCCGACTTCCACGACGCCGGCGACCGCGTGCGGCTGGACCACCGCGGCCACGACGCGTGGGACCTGGTGTTCGTCGAGGACGAGGTCACCTGCCCGCTGGTCTTCACCCAGGACCTGGACGGCTCCGTCACCGGCCTCGTCGTCGCGACGGAACCCGCGGTGGGACCGGCGATCTTCGCCCGCCGCCCCGAGCCCGTGCCCGCCGAACTGCTCGCCGCGATGGTCGGCACCTACCGCATGGGACCCATGACGTTGGTCGTCCGCGGCCGGGCCGACGGGCTCGTCGCGTCCTCCTCCGCCCTCGGGGACCTCGTCCTCACCGGCGCGGGCGGGACCTCGTTCCGCTGCCCCGCCATGCCCGGCGTGGGCGTCACCGCCGACCTCGACCCGGACGGCGCCGTCGCCCGGATCGTCGTCGACACCGTCGGCATCTTCGTCCCGGAGGCGTGATGGACCAGCTCGCGTTGCAGGACCGGCTCACCGCTCTCGTCGACCGGCACCACGTCGTCGGGGCCAGCGTCGCGGTCGCCGTCGGCGACGACACCGCGGGAGCCGCCGCGGGCGTGCTCAGCCTGCGGACCGGCACACCCGCCACCGTCGACAGCGTGTTCCAGATCGGCAGCATCACCAAGACCTGGACCGCCACGCTGGCGATGCAGCTCGTGGACGAGGGGCTCCTCGACCTCGACGCGCCGCTCGTCGGCTACCTGCCCGAGTTCCGGGTGCTCGACGACGAGATCACCACCGCGGTGACCGCCCGCCACCTCCTCAACCACACCAGCGGCCTGGGCGGGGACTTCTTCCCGGACACCGGTCGCGGCGACGACTGCCTCTCCCGCTACGTCACCGAGATGGCCGACCTCGCCGCGAGCCACCCGCTCGGCGCGACGATGAGCTACAGCAACGCCGGGTTCTCGTTGCTGGGCAGGCTCGTCGAGGTGCTGCGCGGGACGACGTGGGACGAGGTGCTGCGCGAACGCCTCCTCGACCCGCTCGGCCTCACGTCCGCGGGCACGCTGCCGGAGGAGGCCCTGCTGTGGGGCGCGGCCGTCGGGCACATCGGCGGCGAGGTCACCCCGACGTGGGGGCTGCCCCGGTGCGTCGGTCCCGCCGGGCTGATCCACGCCCGCGCGGCCGACCTGCTGACCTTCGCCCGGTTCCACCTCGCCGACGGCGTGACCGCCTCGGGCGAACGACTCCTGTCCGCCGAGTCCACCGCGGCCATGCGCCGCGTCGAGGCGGAGATCCCCGAACCGTGGACCTCGGGCTCGCACGTCGGGCTCGGCTGGATGCTGTTCGACTGGGACCGGCGGGTGTTCGGCCACGACGGGTCGACGCTCGGCCAGCACGCGTTCCTGCGGATCGTCCCCGGACCGGTGCCGGTGGTCGTCGCGCTGCTCACCACGGGCGGCGACGCCGACCAGCTCCACCAGGACCTGGTCACCGAACTGCTCGCCGAGCACGCGGGTGTCGCCGTGCCCCCGCCCCCGCACCCGCCGGCGGAGCCGATGGCCGAGGACTGGGCGGACATCGTGGGCAGCTACGAACGCCCGTCCATGACGTGCGTCGTGGAGGACCGCGCCGACGGGCCGGTGCTCATCGCCCGGCCCAGCGGCGTGCTCGCCACCTCGCTCGGCACGGACCAGCTCGAAGGCCCGCTGGTCCCCTTCGCCCCCAACGCCTTCCTCACCCGGTTCCCCGGTAGGCCGGGGTGGCTGCCGGTGGTGTTCTACCGGCTCGACGACGGGACCCGCTACGTGCACGTCAGCGGCCAGGCCACAGCGCGCAGGGAGCCGTGATGACATCGCTCGACCAGCGCTACCTGGCCACCGAGGGCGTCGTGCACCTGACCGGCGTCCAAGCCCTGGCGCGGCTGGCGCTGGACGTGCGGCGCGCCGACGCGCTCGCGGGCCACGACTCCGCGCTGTTCATCTCGGGCTACGAGGGCTCGCCGCTCGGTGGCTACGACCTCGAACTCGCCAAGCTCTCCGCGCTGCTCGACGAGCACCGCGTCGTCTTCCGCCCGGCCGTCAACGAGGAGCTCGCCGCGACCGCCGTGGCGGGCACCCAGCTCGCCGCGACGAGGGACGACAAGGTCGTCGACGGCGTCACCGGCTTCTGGTACGGCAAGTCGCCCGGCGTCGACCGCGCCGCGGACGCCCTGCGGCACGCCAACCTGTGCGGCACCCACCGCTCCGGCGGGGCGGTCGCGTTC
>DATMCA010001439.1:0-2238 GCA_035559015.1 Umezawaea sp.
TCAGCGGGATTTCCGGTGATGTCTTGTCAGATGCTTTAGACCTACGCGGGCGCTGTCATACGGGCTTCAATGCGAGCCGAAGTCTGGTTGAGAATCAGATCGAATACGCGTTCTCGATGCCGGCGGACATGCCGTGGCCGGTGCGGTAATCGGCAACCACGTGGCCCTGCAACGCGGATAGCGTGCCTCAGCCCTCCGACTGCTCGATGTCGTCAAGCTGTCGGTCCCGGCTTCCGCAGTTGATGGGCACATGATTGCGTCGGATTTGGGTCGTGACCTGCGGAGACGGTGCTAAGTAAGGAAGAGAGGCGTGTGCCTACGCGTGCCGGGGTCCTGCGGGGGCGTGTTTTGCCTGGTCAGCTCGGGTCCAGGGCGGTGATGGCCGGTGGTTCGGGGATCTGACAACCGCGGTAAATGCCGGCCTGGGTGGTGGTGAGTGGGGTGGTGTGGACGGCGGTGCCTGCGCTGCCGGTGAGGGCGACGGCGTGGACGCGGCCGAGTTC
This sequence comes from Umezawaea sp., assembly GCA_035559015.1. Lineage (GTDB taxonomy): Bacteria > Actinomycetota > Actinomycetes > Mycobacteriales > Pseudonocardiaceae > Umezawaea. The sequence continues at coordinate 504 of DATMCA010001439.1, forward strand.
GGTGGCGATGCGCCGCCAGGTCGACCCGGTGCGGCGTTCGGCGACGCGGACGAGCAGCAGCGCCAGCCAGCAGATCAGGACGTGGGCGCGGATGCGGTGTTCGAGCCGGTGGAAGACGGGGCGTAGCAGCAGGTTCGACTTCAGGTCGCGGAAGCCGCGTTCGGCCTCGAGGAGGTTCTTGTAGCCCAGCGCGGCGTCCTGGGCGCTGATGTGCGGGTCGGAGGTGGCGATCAGGTATTTGCCGTCCAGCCTGGCCTCGGCCTTGACCTTGGCCCGGTCGATCACGAGGCGCCCGTTGGCCTGCTGGCGCAGCCAGCGGCCGAGTGCGGGGTGATCACGCAACGCGCACTCGGCCTTCGTGTGCGCGGCCTCGGCCTTGCGTTTGGCGGTGCGGCTCTTGCTGTTCTGAGTCTTGGCGCGGGCCTTCGCGATCCGGTCCAGCTCGGTCTGCAGGCGGGTGACGGCGTCCTCGCGCTGGGTGCGGTCTCGTTCGGCCTGCTCGGGGTTGTGGCAGATCACGTACCGCACCTCGGTGTCGTCGACGTTCACCTCTTTGACCCGCAGGTTGTCTCGGACCTGCTGGTAGCGTCCCGGGCGGGACAACACCGTGTCGGTCAACGGGTTTCCGTCGCGCATCCGCATCCCGGCGATGAAGTGCCCGCCGCCGCGGCGCAGGTAGGCCAGGTTGTCGGCGGAGGAGAAGCCACGGTCCACCACGGTGATGACCCGCCCGAGCCGCCAGCCCCGGATGTCGTCTCGCACCTGCGGCAGCAGCGCGGCGTCGTTGGCGTTGCCGGGCCAGCACCACACCCGCACCGGGATGCCCTCCTTGGTCACGGCCAGCCCGATCACGATCTGCGGCAGGTCGTTTCGGTGGTCCTTGGAGTGCCCGTACACCCGGAACGCGTCCTCGCCGGCCTCCTCGGTGTCGCGTTCGAAGTAGGTGGAGGTGGTATCGAAGAACAGCAGGTCGACCTCCAGGTTGAGCAGATCCGCCACCGCGAAGAACACCGCCTCCTGCACCTCGGCCTGCGCGTCCGCCTCGGCCAGCAGGTCCATCGCGCGATACGCCTGGTCCTCGTCCATCGCCGCCAGCCCGTCGATCGCGACGTCGCAGACGGCCCACTCCGCGGCGGACAGCTTCGACTTCGGCTCGATCGCCCGGTTCGCCACCAGAGCGAACAGCACCCGCTCCACGTCGGTGGTGAACCGGCGTGCACCCACGACCTTGCGCAGAGCGGCGTCCACGTCCAGCGCCCGCCACAGCCCGTCGAGCAGGTGTACCGCGCCGACCGGACGCGACCCGGCCACGGTCAGCCCGTCCCCGACCAACTCGGCGGAATCGGTTGCGGCCGTGTTGGGTTCGCCCAGGTAGCGGTTGATCGAGGCGACCAGCCGCCGCACCCCGTCCCGATCCAGCTGATCCTCGCGGCCCAGGTTCGCCAGCACCTGCGCCTGCGTCACGCCGCCGACACGCTGGTTGTGCGCGAGCTGGATGTACCGCACCACCGAGCCGTCCCTATTCCTGCGCTGCGTCGTCCGCAAGTACATGCCCACCAGCAGAGCAGGAACAACCACGGTGATCAAGCGCGACACGGCAAGTCGTGTGCCCACGCAAATCCGTGTTTCCCGACCATCCGCAACGCGCCTACCAGCGCAAACGCCGATCAGAAGGCCCGCGTATGCCCACTAACTGCGGAAGTCGGGTGGGCCTCTCGAACCGAAACCTGTGCGG
>DATMCA010001440.1:0-3613 GCA_035559015.1 Umezawaea sp.
GATCCGGGTGCTCCGGGGCTATGAGTCCCGGACGGCCACCGGGCCGTGCGCGCTGGTGGAGGACGAGGGTGTCGAACCCTCCGCGACGACCGTGCAAAGGTCGTCCGCGCGCCGGCGCGCCCCCCTTCCGCACCGCTCCCCTGCCAGGACTCGAACCTGGAACCTTCGCCTTAACAGGGCGCTGCTCTGCCGTTGAGCCACAGGGGAATGTCTTCGTGCGGGTGAGTCCCGGTGGGAGGATTCGAACCTCCGGTCGTCGCTTCATCAGAGCGCCGCACAACCTGGCTGTGCTTCACCGGGTGACGAGCGGTCGGCGGGCGTCGAACCCGCTTCTCCGGTTTGGCAGACCGGCGTGTCCGCCGAGTTCACCACGACCGCGTGTGTTTCATCAGCTCTGGAGTTGTCAAAGAACAGGTGCGCACGCACCGACGGGAGGAGTCGAACCCACCAGGCCGCGGTTTTGGAGACCGCGCCGCTTCCGAAGCTCATCGGCAAGGTGAAGAATGGAATCAAGGCACGCGAATAGAGAAAGCCGCCCATTCCGGTTTCCCGGAGGGCGGCTCCCGTGAGGTGACCTCAAGCGATCACATCGGGGAGCCCCTGCGAGCCTGGCCTGCGTTGTTGCCGCCAGTGGCCCAACCGAAGGCCTGCCAGGCCACCGGCATGGCGGCGATCGCCGCGCCTGCGTGGCGCCGCGCAATTCGCATCCACATGCCGTTCATCCTGACCTCCTCCGGTTCGATGGGAGAACTATCGCGCACCCGCCTGGGAATAGTCAATCCTTTTATCGCGACAATTCCGGAGCCCTCGTCGCGAGGGCTCCGGAATCGCGATCAGACGCGCGCCAGGCAGAACTCCAGCCTGGTGCGGGCGTCCTCGTCGTCGGAGGCGTCCACGACGACGCGGTAGTCCTCGGCCGCGTCGGCGAACCGGCCCGCCTGCTCGAAGACGACCGCGCGGTTGAACCGGACGTCCGGGGTGTCGGCCAGCCCGACGGCGCGGTCGAGGTCGGCCAGCGCGCCCGCGAGGTCGGCGGTCTCGAAGCGGAGCTGCCCGAGGATGGCCCAGGCGGGCGCGAACCCGCCGTCGTCGGCGACGACGTCCTCCAGCAGCGTCCGGGCGGTGTCGACCTCGCCCCGCTCGGCGAGCAGGCGGGCCTTGACCGAGCGCAGGTGCGGGTTCGCGGGTGCCAGCGCCAGCCCGGCGTCCACGGCTTCCCAGGCGCCGTCGACGTCACCGCTGTCGCAGCGCAGGCCCGCGCGGTTCACGTGGGCCTCGACGTGGCGCGGGTCGAGTTGGACGACGTGGTCGAACTCCGCGAGCGCCGCGTCCACGTCGCCGAGTTCCAGCAGGCAGTCGGCGATGTTGTAGTGGACCTCCGGGAACGGCGGCGACAGCGGCAGCACGCGCCGGAACGCCGCCAGGGCCTCGTCGTTGCGCCCGAGCTTGCGGAGCACGCTGCCGACGTGGAAGTGGTGCTCGGGGAAACCGGGGTCGAGGTCGGCGACGGCGGTGTAGTCGGCCAGCGCCTCCTCCAGCCTGCCGGTCATGGCGAACACCTGGGCGCGGTTGTAGCGCAGGACGGACCGGTGCAGCGCGTGCTCGCCCCGCTCAAGCTCCACGTCCAGCCTCGCCATCCCGTCCTCCAGCAGGTGCAGCGCCTGCCCGACCTTCCTCTGGCGCACCTCCACGAGCGCCAGCCCGTTGCGGCTGAACACCGAGTGGAACGCCCGCTCCTTGGGATCGGGGAGCTGCCCGGCGAGCGCGATGGCGAGGTTCATCCAGCCGCGGGCCCGGTGGAAGTCCCGGCGCGCCTCCGGGAAGTGCCGCGCGTAGAGCATCGCGCTGCCGTACGCGAGGTTCATGTGCACCTTGGGGTCCTCCGACACCGCACGCGCGTCGTCGTAGATCACCTCGGCCTCGTCGGCCCGGCTCACCGACGCCAGCGACGTGCTCGCCCCCTCGGTGAAGTGCCACCACAGCTCGGGCTGGGCGAGGTGGTCGACCAGCGCCCGGCCGCGCTGACCGATCTCGGCGGCGGCGTGGTAGAGCCCGACCTTGCGGCAGTGGCCCATGGCGCGCCTGAGGGCGTCCGCGCCGACGCCGGTCGGGTCGCTGCCGAGCGCGGCGTGGTGCGTGATGGCGCCCAGCGCCCAGGACGGCTCGCCGGTGGCGACCAGCTCGACCCGCCGGGCGTCGTGCAGCGCGGCCCGGACGTCCGCGGGCGCGTCCTCGTAGGCCTTGCGCAGCAACGGGTCGTCGCTCGTGCAGTCACCGTCCACATAGGCCTTCGCGGTCGGTTCGGGCGTGAGGGCGCGCTCGTGCACCGGTGACGCCTGGATCGCGGTCGTGTGCGTGTGGAGCAGGTCGCGCAACGAGGTCGCGAGTTCGCCGCGCGGGTCCACGACCGGCTCGGTGCCCGTGCCGACGACCACGACGAGGTTCGGCAGGTCGGTGCGGCGCAGCAGGACCGCGACGAACTCCTGGTCGGTCGGGTCGGCCTCGTGCGCGTTCTCCACGACCAGCGTGCGCGGCTCGTCCAGGTGCACGCGGAGGAACTCGGCCAGCCCGTTGGCGATGTTCAGCGTGTGCAGCCGCGAGTAGAACCGGGTGCGCTCCTCGTCGGCGACGGTCCACTCCAGCGTCGCCCACGCGGGGGGCACCGACCCGGCGAGTTCCGGCGCCACCGTGGCGATCTCGATGTTGTGCCGTGCGGCCAGTTCGGGGTGGCGGGCGAACGCCTCTGGGACGATCTGCCGCAGGAGTGCGCCCGCCGCCGAGTAGGGCCCGCGCAGCCCCCGGTGCGCGTCCACGACCGCCAGCACGGGCGGCAGGTCGAGGCCCGCGCGGAGCGTGGCGCGGTCGACGAGGTGGCGGGACCGGATCCAGTGGTGGCGGCGGCTCATGGGGGTGGTCCTTTCAGGCGCGCTCGCGCCGCCGGTCGCGCAGGGCGAGCAGCCCGTAGACGGCGATCGGGACGAGGGAGAAGGTGAGGAAGACCGCGGAGTCCAGCAGGTGCAGGGTGATCGCGCCGCTGCCGTCGAGCAGGCGGGTGAACACCCCGCGGAACATGAAGTACGTGACCGGCGCCAGCGCGAGCACGAACGTGGCCAGGCTGAACGCGTAGCCGACCAGGACGAACCACGAGTACCAGCGGGCCACCCGGCGGTCGACGGGGTGCCAGGCCGACTCGTCGTGCAGCCGGTGCGCGCGGCCGAGGAGCCGGTGGACCTTGTTCGCCACCGCCTGCTTCGCCGTGGTGTGCAGGTCCACGCACCCGAGCGCCGTGCTGACCAGCACGTACAGGTCGGTGCGGAGGAAGAACGAGAACTGCCAGGCGACCCGCAGCAACGTCGCGAACGCGACGGCCAGGCAGAACCGCCCGCCGAGCGACAGCGCCCCGTCGGTCTGGCGGGTGAGGTCGGCCGCCACGGTCAGCGCCGCCACGACGACCAGGTCGACCACGATCCCCGCGACGATCGGCAGGTACCGCTGCCTGCGCGGCACCGACACCAGCCCGTCCATCGAGGTCTCCAGGACGATGAAGTACAGCCGTCGGCCCACGCTCATCGTCGACGGCAGCCCCAGCCGACGGCCGGCGAGCGCGTGGAAC
>DATMCA010001441.1:0-11812 GCA_035559015.1 Umezawaea sp.
ACGCCGTTGATCTTGACCTGGCGGCGTTTCGCTGATCACCGTCCGGCTCGGACGCGGTCGTGCGGTTAGCCTCGCCTGGTGGCACACGACACCGGACCTGGTCGCATCGAGGACTACGCGCTGCTGTCCGACCTGCGCACCGCGGCGCTCGTGGGGCGGGACGGTTCGGTCGACTGGTTGTGCATGCCGCGGTTCGACTCGCCGTCGTGCTTCTCCCGGTTGTTGGGCACGGAGGACGACGGGCACTGGCGGATCGCGCCCACGGCGGAGGTCACGGCTGTTCGGCGGCGCTACCGCGACAACACGCTGGTGCTGGAGACGGAGTTCGAGACCGCCGAGGGCGTGGTCCGGCTGGTCGACACGATGCCGCCGGAGGCCACCGCCGACGACGCGGACACGCGGCTCGTGCGGGTGCTCGAAGGCGTGACCGGGTCGGTGGAGATCCGGCTCCAGTGGGTGGTGCGGTTCGCGTACGGCGATTCCGTGCCGTGGGTGCGGCGGTCGTCCAGCGGTGACGACGAGTGCATCTTCGCGGTGGCGGGTCCGTCGGCGGTCGCGTTGTACGGCGACCGGCTGCCGTACCGGGTGTCCGGGAAACGGGCGCACGAGGCGGTGTTCACCGTGGACGAGGGTGACGTGCTGTCGTGGGTGATGGAGTTCTCGTACTCCCCGGAACGGCCGCCCGCGAAGGTCGACCCCTTCGACGAGGTGCGCCGGTCCGAGGCGTTCTGGCAGGACTGGGCGTGCGACCTGGGGTACCACGGGCCGCACGGGGACGTGGTGCGGCGGTCGCTGATCACGTTGAAGGGCCTCACGTACGCGCCGACCGGGGGCATCGTGGCGGCGCCGACCACGTCGCTGCCCGAGACGTTCGGCGGCGAGCGGAACTGGGACTACCGGTACTGCTGGCTGCGGGACGCGACGCTGACCCTGCTGGCGCTGGACAACTTCGGGCGGTCCGGCGAGGCCGAGGCGTGGCGGCACTGGCTGCTGCGCGCGGTCGCGGGCGACCCGGCCGACCTCCAGATCATGTACGGCCTGTCGGGTGAGCGGCACCTGGTCGAGTGGGAGGCCGACTGGCTGCCCGGCTACCGCGGCGCGAAGCCCGTGCGGATCGGCAACGCGGCGTACCGGCAGCTCCAGCTCGACGTGTACGGCGAGGTGATGGACGCGCTGCACCTGGCCCGTGAACGGGGCATCGCGGAGTCCGCCGAGTCGTGGGCGATGCAGCGCGGCATGATCGGCCACCTGCGCAAGATCTGGGACCAGCCGGACAAGGGGCTGTGGGAGGTCCGCGGTCCGGACCGGTACTTCACCCACTCGCGGGTCATGGTATGGGTCGCGTTCGACCGGGCCGTGCGCGCGGTGGAGCAGTACGACCTGCCCGGTCCCGTCCAGGAGTGGCGCGAGCTGCGCGACGCCGTGCACGCGGAGGTGCTGGCGAAGGGGTGGAACGCCGACCTCGGCGCGTTCACCCAGTTCTACGGCGGCACCGAGCTGGACGCGGCCACCCTGCTCATCCCGGCCGTCGGCTTCCTGCCCGGCGACGATCCCCGCGTGCTCGGCACGATCGAGGCGATCCGCAAGGGGCTCAAGCACGGCGACCTGGTCGACCGGTACGACACCGACCCCGGTGAGTCCGAAGTGGACGGTCTGAGCGGCGAGGAGGGTTCGTTCCTCGCCTGCTCGTTCTGGTTCGTGGACGCGCTCGCCCTGTCCGGGCAACGAGAAGAGGCGGTGGCGATGTTCGACCGACTGGTGGGACTGGTGAACGACGTGGGCCTGCTGGCCGAGGAGTACGACGCCCGCACGGGCCGGATGTCCGGGAACTTCCCGCAGGCGTTCAGCCACCTCGCGCTGGTGAACAGCGCGGCGGTGCTCCACGGCCAGGGCCACACGCGCGACGAGCGCGACCGCCGCGACGGAGGGGACCGGTGAAGGCCGCGTTCGTGGTGCCGGGCAAGCCGGAACTGGCCGAGGTCGTCGAGTGGGACGAGCCCGTGCCCGCCGACGGCGAGGTGCAGGTCGAAGGCCTGCTGGTCGGCATGTGCGGCACCGACGTGGAGATCGTGCGCGACGGCTTCGGCACGCCGCCGCCCGGCAAGACAGGGTTCGTGCTGTTCCACGAGTCGCTGGGCCGGGTCGTGGCCGCGCCGATGGGCGGCGACCTCGCCCCCGGCGACCTGGTCGCCGGTGTCGTGCGGCGGCCGGACACCGTGCCGTGCTCGGCCTGCGCCGTGGACGCGTGGGACTTCTGCCAGAACGGGGAGTACACCGAGCGCGGCATCAAGGAGCTCGACGGCTACGGCATGCAGAGGTGGAGCGTGCCGCCGAAGTACGCGGTCAAGCTCGACCCCACCCTCGGTGACCTCGGCGTGCTGACCGAGCCGACGTCCATCGTGGCGAAGGCGTGGGACCAGGCGCTGCTCAACTGCCGCCGCGCCCACCTGACCCCGAAGACCGCGCTGATCACCGGCGCGGGCCCGATCGGTCTGCTGGCGGCGATGCTGGCCGTGCAGCGCGGACTGGCCGTGCACGTGGTCGACCGCTCCACGTCCGGGCGCAAACCCGACCTGGTGCGCGGGTTGGGCGCGACCTACCACTCCACTGTGGACACCGTGCCCGAGGTCGACGTGGCGATCGAGTGCACCGGCGCCGCCGAACTCGTCTGGGAGGCCGTTCGCCGCGCCGCCGTGACGGTGCTGACCGGTCTGTCCGGCGATCACGGCACGTTCCCCGCGGAGCGCCTGGTGCTCGACGAACTGGTGCTGCACAACCGTTCCGTCGTCGGCTCGGTGAACGCGGGCCTCGCCGACTGGCACACCGCGGCCGACGCGCTGGCCGCCGCCGACCGCACGTGGCTAGGTGGCCTGATCACCCGACGGGTGCCGCTCGACCGCTTCGCGGACGCGATGGAGCGGCAGCCCGACGACGTGAAGGTGGTCGTGGACCTGGCCTAGCGGACCGGAGGGCGAGCGCTTCCTCTTCCGGGGGTGCCGCGCGGGTGGTCGCGGAATCCCGGATCGACGCTCTCCGTGGTTCGGGATCCGCTACCTTGCCCCCATGAGCCACTGGCACCGCGCCGCGGCACTCGCCGCCGCCGTCGCCCTCCTCGCGGGCTGCTCGAAGACGACCTCGGGTACCGCGTCCGCCGGGGCGACCGGGTCGAGCGGGGCCACCTCCGCCACCTCGCAGCCGTCCACCGGTTCGAAGCCGTCGGTCACCCGGCCCAAGAAGGTCGACCTCACCGGCGTGGACTCCTGCTCCGTGCTCACCGACGCCCAGAAGAAGCAGTTCGACCTGGTCAGGGAGTCGGCGAGGCTGCCGTACCCGACCCACCCCGAGGCGATCCTCTGCTCCCTCGGGTCGAGCGATTTCTCGTACGGCGTCGGCGCCGCGGTCATCACGACCGAGGGCATCGAGATGTACGACCAGGGGGTCGAATCGGGAAAGGCCGCCACGATGGTGGTCGGCGGTTTCCCCGCGGTCCTCAGCGAGTTCCCCGGCGCTCTGCCCGCCTGTTTCCTCGGTCTGGACGTCGCGGACGGCCAGATGATCGAGTTGCAGGTCGACGGCTCGAAGCTGCCGATGGCGGAACTCTGCGCCCGAGCCGCGAAGATTGCCGAAGCGGTGGTCCAGACGATCAGCGCGAAGTGACGGATGTCCTGAGTAGAACTGCGCGAATACCAGGGGAACCGTCGCGGTGCGCCCCGCATCAGAGTTAAAGTCGTCTCAATTGCACTCACTGGGGTAAGTGCAGGACTGAGGAGGATGTGCCGTGTTCATGGCGGATGGTGGTGGGGGCTCGTCGCAGCCCTCGGTTCCTGCGTACAGCGGTTCGAAGCAGGGGCTCAAGATCGAACCCTCGGCCATTCCCGCAGCTCGGAAGGTTTTCGAAGACGCCCTGACCGTGCTCGACGAGCAGATCAAGGCGACCCGCGCCTCGCTGAAGGCGCAGGAGTGGGCGCGCGACCCGGTCAGCGCGGAGACGGCGGAGAAGTTCAACGTCCGCACCTTCGAGGGTGGGGACACCGCCGCGACGGCCGCGATCCTGGCGTACCGCGAGCAGCTCAGCGGAGTTGTGACTCAGCTCACTCAAATCGAGGCCACCTACCGTCGGGTCGAGGGTGACAACGTCGCGTCCTGGGGGCGCATCAACCCGGCCTGACCCGGCCTGCCGCACGACCGCACCCGAGGGGGCGAAGGACCATGGGCGATCACCGCTGGCGCGGGTACACCCACGAAGAACTGCACACCATGATCAACGGCGGGCCTGGGGTGGCCGCCTCCATCCCGCTGGAGGACAGCTGGAAGGCCCTGTCGGAGACACTGGGCCAGATCGACACGTCCATCCAGGACGGACTGACCAAGGTCGGCGCGAGCTGGGAGGGCGCCTCGGCCGAGGCCGCCACGGCAGCGCTGTCGCCGCTCGCGGCGTGGGCGACCGACGCCGGCCAGGGCGCGGACCTGATGAAGACCTCGGCCCACCTCCAGGGTGGCTACATCGCGGACGCGCGCAAGGAGATGCCCGAGCCGGTGATGGTGACCACCGAGGCGCCGTCGGCGGGCGACAAGCTGCTCGGCGCCCTGACCGGGCCCGTCGGCATGATGCACGTGATCAACCAGCAGAACGACCACGAGGCCCAGGAAGCCGCTCAGGACAACGCTGAGCAGAAGGCCATCACGGTCATGAACAACTACCAGTCCAGCAGCGAGTGGAACAGCGACACGCTCGGCGAGTTCGTCCCGCCGCCGCAGGTCGTGATCGACACCCCGCCGCCGGGCGGCGCGGGCTCGTACAACAGCACCAGCGCGAACTACAGCAGCGTCGACTCCTCGGCGTACACGCCCAAGGGCGGCGACGGCACCACGACCACGTCGTGGGCGCCGCCGCCGTCGAGCCCGCCCCCGGTCAGCCAACCGCCGGTGTTCACCGGTGGTGGCGGTGGTGGTGGCGGCACGACGAACCCGACGTGGACGCCCCCGCCGCCGCAGCCGCCGGTGAACCTGCCGGTCCAGCCGACGCCTCCGCCGCCCGGCGGCACCCCGCCGCCCGGTGGATTCCCGCCGCCCGGCTCCGGTCCGATCCGGCCGCCGGTCAAGGTCGGTCCGGTTCCGCCCGGCGGGCTCCGGCCCGGTGGTCCTGGTGGTCCCGGCGGCCGTCCGGGCCAGCCCGGCGGCTTCCGTCCCGGCGGCCCTGGTGGCCCCGGTGGTCCTGCCGGCGGTCCCGGTGGCACCAGCGGCTCGGGCGGTCCCGGTGGTCGTGGCGGCTTCGGCGGCGTGCCCGGCGGTCCCGGCCAGGGCATGGCGGGCGCCAACGGCCCCGGCGGGCAGTTCGGCGGTCGTCCGGGTGGTCCCGGTGGTCCCGGCGGCTTCGGTCCCGGTGGCGGCGCGAACGGCCCCGGCGGTCGTCCGGGTCAGGGTCCTGGCGGCGGTGCCGCGGGCGGTCGTGGGGGCGACGGCGAAGAGGACGGCGAGCACAAGATCGCGGACTACCTGGTGGAGACGGACGACGTGTTCGGCGACGACCGCCTCGTCGCTCCGCCCGTGATCGGGGAGACACCGCAGCAGTGACGTACTTCGGGGGGCCGGTGGAGAGGGAGCCCGTAGTCCTCTCCACCGAGGAGTTCGACGTCGTGTGGGAGCACCTGCGGCTGGGGCCGATGCCCCTCGTCATCAAGGTGCCCTCACCCGGCAAGACCGAGCGCGAACGCCGTGACCTGGAACAGCGGGTCTGGCACTCGCTGGAGTCCCGTGGGCTGGGGCGGCCGATCGGGCTGCACCCCGAACTCGACCAGCTGATCAGGATGTTCGTCCGCCCCCAACTGGAGGTGGACGCCAGGGTGTGGATCGGCCGGAGCGTCCGCGTGCTCGCCGTCGCGAACGGCGACGCGGGCGCGCTGGCCACGCTGTCCGGCGACCGGATCACGTTCCAGCGAGCGGCGGGGTCCGGTCTGCCGACCGCGGTGATCGCCGCGCTGCCGGAGCACCCGGCCGGGACGGGGCACTCGGTGACCATGCCGAGCGCCGACCTGGAGGCCGCCGTCCAGAAGTCCGACGGCACGCCCAAGAGCCTGGAGAACTCGCTCCGGGACCACGGCGTGCGGGACGAGGACGCGAAGACGCTGGTGAAGATGTTCACCAACCTGGTCCACACGGGGAACTTCGGCGCCGCGGCCCGCGACCGGTACGGCAAGCGCTGCCGTCCGGACCGGGTGGTCGCGTTCTTCGACACCGAGGACGGCCGCTACCTCCAGCAGCGGCGTGCCTCGGCGGGCACCGAACCCTGGAGCACGTTCACCCCCACCGACCTGCGTAGGCTGAAGTTCCAGCTCGACGAACTGCTCGCGGAAGCCGTGCGCGGCGCGAAGGGCTGAGGTTCCGGGCCCGTGCCGCAGGAGTGCCACGGGCCCGGGACCACCTCTGGCGCACCACCCGGTCGATGGGGTTTGATCACCCTCACCGCCGCCGCCCCCTTGCACGAGGAGACGGCGACATGATCGAGCGCAGGCGCTTCCTGATCGGCACCGGGATCGGCCTGGCACTCGGGGCCCCGTTCGGGCCCGCGGCGCACGCCGGCGCCACCGAGCAGCCACCCGCGGAGAAGGCCGCCCTCTGGCGGGAGTTCGAGGCCGATCCGTACGACCACCCGCAGATCCCCAACGTCGCGTACGCGGGTTACCGGACCGGTGAACGGCCGCCGCGCCGTCCCGTCCGGGCGAACGTCCTGCGCTTCGGCGCGAAGAACGACGGTTCGGCCGACGCGTCCGCCGCGATCAACCGGGCCATCGAGACCGTCGGCCGGTGCGGTGGCGGCACGGTCCTCGTCCCGGCCGGGACGTACCGGATCGACGACGTCATCCGGATCGGCTACGACGACGTGGTGCTGCGCGGCGAGGGCAGCGGCCGGACGGTGCTGCACGCGACCCGGTCGCTGGAGGAGGTCGTCGGCATCAACCGCAGCCGCTACGGCAGCGAGAACTCCGCGTGGAGCTGGAGCGGCGGGCTCGTGTGGGTGTGCCACCGCGACCGCTACCAGCCGTTGATCGACGCCATCAAGGCCCACCGGTGGCCGTTCGAGGGGTGGACGGGCAACGAGGGCGACGTCGGCGAGGACCTGACGACGCTCGCCGAAGCCGCGCCGCGCGGGGCGTTCACGATCACCGTGACGAACAGCCGCGGGCTTCGTGCGGGCCAGCGCGTGCTGCTCAAGCTCGACGACGACGGCCGGTACGGGTTGCCGAAGCTCATGTGCGGTGACGTCGAGGGCACCGCGACCTACGACTGGGCGACCAAGACCAAGCTGCTCACCTACTTCCCGTTCCAGTGGCCCGTGCGGATCAAATCGGTGCGGGGCAACAGGGTTCGCCTCGAACAGCCGCTCCCGCTGGCCGCGCGGCTCGCGTTCAGGCCGCGGCTGACGACGTTCGGTCCGGTCATCACCGGCTCCGGCGTCGAGGGGCTCACCATCGAGATGGTGAGGACCGCGCGGCCGAAGCACCTCCAGGACAAGGGCTACAACGGTCTGGTGTTCCAGTGCGCGTGGGACTGCTGGGGTGACGACGTGTCCGTTGTGGACAGCGACAACGGCTTCCTCCTCGTGTCCTGCAAGGGGATCACGCTCACCCGGACCGGGGTGAGCGGTCGTGGGCAGCACCACTCGTACGCGTGCCGCGAGCAGTCGCACGACAACCTGGTCGAGGACTTCGCCATCGGGGCGTTCACCGAACCCCCGACACCCGGCTCGAACCACCACGGCATCAACGTGGAAGGCCTGTCCTGCGGCAACGTCTGGTCGCGCGGGAAGATGGACGCGGGCACGTTCGACACCCACCGAGGCCTGCCGTTCGGCAACGTCCGCACCGAGGTGGCGGTGCTCAACGACGGCCAGCACGGCGGCAGCGCGGACGCGGGTCCCCTGTACGGGGCCAGGTTCGCGCACTGGAACGTGACGATCACCAACGCCCGCGCGGGCTGCGTGAAGATCGACACCGTGGCGCCGTCCAGCGCGACCGTCGCCATCTCCGAGTGCACCGAGTTCGGGCAGGTCGACAAACCCGACTTCGCCGGTGCGCTCGGCTCGCGGATCGAGCTGTACGGGACGACGGCCGTGCGACCCGCGAACCTGCACGCGGCGCAGCGCGACCTCCGCCGCCGGCGCGACTAGCCTGGACGCGTGCCGTCGAAAACCGTTGACCCACACGAGATGCGCGCCGCGGTGGCGGCCGTGCTGCCCTGGCTGGAAGGCGAGGCCGACCAGCCGGAGCGGCTCGTGCTCGCCGCCGCGGTGCGCCTCAGCCTCCGCACGCTGGAGCAGGACGCGCCCGGCCGCAGCGTCGAGGTGCGCGTGCCGCCGTTCGCCGCCGTGCAGTGCGTCGCGGGCCCCCGGCACACCCGCGGCACACCGCCGAACGTCGTCGAGACCGACCCGCGCACGTGGCTCGAACTGGCGACCGGCAGGCTGACCTGGGACGACGGCCTCGCGGACGCCAGGATCACCGCCTCCGGCAGTCGGGCCGACCTGTCCGCGCTGCTCCCCGTGCTGCGGTTCTAGCGAGAACTACCATTCCGGGATGAGCAACGCGGAAGCGAGCCCCGAGGTCGTGCCCTGCGAGTCCACGCGCTCAGCCCCCCAACTCCTCCTGCCGCGCCTGGTCCCGCTGGGCGGCCCCAGGGCCCAGCCCGTGCGCCGCACGCTGCCGCAGCGCACCAGGTCGTTGATCGGCGCCTGGTGCTTCGTGGACCACTACGGCCCGTCGACGCCGAGCATGGCCGTTCCCGGCCACCCGCACACCGGCCTGCAAACCGTGTCCTGGCTGTTCTCCGGCACCATCGAGCACCGCGACACCGTGGGCACGAGATCACTCGTCCGAGCGGGCGAGATGAACCTCATGACCGCCGGTCGCGGCATCGCCCACTCGGAGTACGCCACGTCCGATTCGGAGGTCCTGCACGGCGTCCAGCTCTGGGTGGCGCTCCCGGACCGCGACCGCTTCACCGACCCGCGCTTCGAGCACCACGTCCCCACGCCGACGACCCTGGGCGACGCGACCCTGACCGTCTTCCTGGGCGGCCTCATGGGCTCGACGTCCCCGGTGGCGACCAGCACCCCGCTGCTCGGCGCCCAGCTGGACGTCCCCGCGGGCTCCGAGGCCGCCCTGACCGTCGACCCCGCGTTCGAACACGGCGTCCTGGTCGACGCGGGTGACGTCGAGGTCGAGGGCGTGCCGGTGACCGACGCCCAGCTCCTCTACCTGCCCACCGGCGCCTCGACGCTCACGATCACCGTCGGCGACCGCCCGGCGCGTCTCCTCCTGCTGGGCGGCGAACCCCTCGACGAGCGCATCGTCATGTGGTGGAACTTCATCGGCCGGACCCACGACGAGATCGACCGCTTCCGCACCGAGTGGCAGGCCCAGATCCCCGCCGGGGAAGGCCCGTACGGCACCTTCCCCACCGAGTGGCCCTCGGTCCTACCGGCCCCGGAACTCCCGAACGCCAGGCTCAAACCCCGCGACTAGAACCACGACCCGATCGCCTTCACCGCGCCGGCGGCCCCGTCGTACACGTCCCGCCCGAACTCCGCCACGTTCCCCACCGTGCCGACCACGATGTCCCCCGCGTCGTTCAGCAACTCGGCCCCGGTGTTCACCGCCCCGTGCCCGGCATCGGACCAGTTGCCGGAGAACAGGTCCCCGACGACCCGCCCGCCGCCGGTGACGACGTCGCCGACCAGGTCCGCGCCACCCGCGCCGACATCGCCGATCAGGTCGACCACCGGGCCCACGCCGGGCAGGTTCGAACCGGGCAGGGACGGGCCGACCGGGCTGTCGTACCACTTCTGCGACGTCACCGACCCACCGTCACCGGTCGCGATCTTGGCCAGGTTGGAAACGGACTCGCTGCCCTTGTCGTAGTAGTTCGAGTGCGCTCCGACCAGGCTGGTCGAATCCGGGGCCCCGAACACCTTCGCCCCGAAGTCCTTGTCGTACGGGCCCGTCGACGAGCCGTCGGCGGTGAACCAGTCGGAACTGGTGCCCTGCACGACCGGGTCGTGCTCGGTGGCCCCCGCGTAGACGTGACCAGGGCCGGCTGAGAGCTGGTCGACGTTCGAAGCCCCGACACCGGGCGACCCGACGAACGCGATGTCGTCAGCGGCCAGCCCGTTCATGCCCGCGTAGCCGACCGTGGTGCTGCCGTAGGAGTGGCCGATCACCGTCAGGTGCTGGTTGTTGCCCGCCGCCTCGGCTGCCGCGCGGTAGCCGTTGACGTCGGCGACCAGGTTGTTGCCGCCCTCCTTGGCCAGCTCGGGGCTGCCTACCTCGCCGGGCGTCCAACCGGGAGCGTCGTAGCCGAGCCACTGGATGGTGGCATTGCCGTCGGGACCCATCTGCTCGCGCAAGTTCCCCGACTGCTCGATGCCGAAGCTGTCGATCGTCGACCCGGTGCCGGGGACGCAGACCGCCACGTTCTTCGCCGTGTCGGGATCGCCGTAGGCGATGGCCATCCCGCCGTCGCCCCGCGGGCCGTAGGGGTCGTAGGCCATCACGCGGACATCGGAGTTCGGCCAGCCCTTGTCGAGGGCGAGCGCTTCGGCGTCGTCCAGGCTCTTCTGCGCGCCCGCGGCGTTCTCGGCCTTGGTGGCCGCCACCTGGCGGTCTTCCATGAGCGATGCGTACTGCGGATCGTTGAGCAGCTTGGTCTGGCCGTCCGAGGTGGTGGGGTCGATGCCCAACTCGGCTGCCCGCTGCGCCATCGCGGTGTCCAGCCGGTCGCGTTCCGCGCCGAAGCGCTGCGCGTCGTCGGAGATCCGGGCGCGGTTGGCCTGGTCGAGGACACCGGACGGGAGCCCGCGCAGCTGGCCGAGTTCCTGGAACTTCGACCTCAGGAGTTCGTCCTGCTGGTCCTTGGTCAGCGACTTCCACCACGCCGCGACCTGCTTGGGGTCCGTGCCGGGGCCGGGGACGGTGGCCGACGTGCGCATCGCCGCGACGGTCTTCGCCCACCCGGCGTCGGCCTTGGCGGTCTCCTCGAAACCGGGCTTGACCTGCGCCAGCGCCGACGCGTACGAGCGGAGGACCTGCTCGTAGCCGTTCTTCACGTTGGTCAGCGACGAGTTGACCCGTTCGGCCAGCTCCAGGGTCTGCTGCGCGTCCATCAGCGGTGAGCGGCTCCGCCACACCGCGATGACCTGGTCCGCACTGCCGCGCATCTGCGAGTAGGCCCGTGACGCGGCCTGCACGACGTCGACGCCGACGCCGAGGCGTTCGGTCGCCACGGTCGCGGACTTCGTGGACAGCTCGGCACGGGCACCGAACTTCTCCGAGGCCTGGCCGGTCCAGCCCGACTTGGCCGTGGAGCCGCCGGAACTCACCGAATCACGGGCTCGGCCGACCGCGCTGATGGCACCGCTGATCGGGTCGCCGGCGGCGGCGATCCGCCCGGCGTCACCCGACGCGAGTTGGCCGTAGAGGATCTCGGGGTCGTTCACTGCGCTCCACCGATCTTGCGGAAGCTCTGGTGCGAGTCGTCGTCCGTGCGTTCATAGGTGTCGGCGTTCTGGGTGAGCCCCTCGCCCGCGTCGCGGTACCAGGCCGAGCCACGACGCAGGTCGTCCGATTGCTGGCTGGTGAACTTCGCCAACGCGTCCGCGAACTCCGCCGCCGCCGGAACCTCGCCGAGCGCCCCCGCGTCAAGGCTGAGCATGGAGATGAGTTCGGCGCCGTCCGCGGTGGCGTCCGCTCCTTCGTGGAAGCCCTTGGAAGCGTTCCGCAACGCCTCCGGTTGCACACCGAACACGATTTCCCACCCT
>DATMCA010001442.1:0-3105 GCA_035559015.1 Umezawaea sp.
ACCGCCGCCGTCCGCACCGCCGTGGTGGACGAGGCCCCGCTGTCGGGGGCGAAGAACACGAGGTACCCGGCGACTCCGCCACCGACCAGCACCACCACCAGCAACCCGTTGATGACCCAAACCCGGCTCAGGCGCCGACGACCGCTTCTCATGGGGACGCATCGTCACGGACCACGCTGTGACGAGTCTGCGAAGCAGCCGGCAGTTTGCTGTGGGTCGCGTCCTGCGCCACTCGCGCAGACCGGTCGTTCCACCGGACCGCGACCTGCCCGCGCTCGACTCCGACGCGTGGTACGAAACCGCCGGGTCCCGACCGATCCCCAGTGGACACCGCGGTCGTCCGGGTCCGGGGTGGACGTCACCGGGCCGTGACCTAACCTGGGCGCGCGACTTCTCGCACCGCCATTGGGGGATGGTCTTGTGAACGAAATCCTTTGCAGCGCTTGCCGAACGCCGTTGCCGACCCGGAGTTCCGGCAGGCCGTCGCGCTACTGCTCGGCGGCCTGCCGGCAACGCGCCTACCGCGCCAGGGCCAGGTCCGCGCCGAAGTCCCCGCCGCCCCGCACCGACGGACCAGACCCGGAGGTCCCGCACCTCACGCCGCAGGAACTGCTGGTGTGGCGGGGAATGCTGGAGGTGCGGACCCGGCTCGTCCGGCTGGACGCGGACCTCCAACGCCGGGCCGACCTGACCACCACCGAGTTCGACGTCCTGTTCCGCCTGTGGACCGCGCCCGAGCGCACGCTGCGGATGAACCGGCTCGCCGGTGTCGTGACACCCAGCGGGGTCACCAGGATGGTCTCCCGCCTGGAGGAACGCGGTCTCGTCGCGCGCGTCACCGCACCCGGCCGCCAGGCCGTGGACGCGCGGTTGACCCCGGAGGGCGAGCGGAACCTGGAGCGGGCCATGGACATCCTGTTCCTCGACGTCCGGCGGGAGTTCATCGACCGCATCCCGGCCAGGGACGTCGTCCGCCTGGCCGCGCTCTGGACCCGCCTCGACCCACCCGCGGCCGGAACAACGACAGATCAAGGACAGAAGCCGGACATGCTCTGACCACTGGGTTTCCCGGCTCCGAACGGCCGTCGACGCGTTGTACCTTGGTCGCTTCAGCACCGCTCGCACGGAGGAGCCGACGATGGTTTCAGCCGACGGGACACCGGGGGTGTTCAAGACCAACGCACCGGGCCAGGGGGCCCCGCGGGCGCTGGAGGTGCGCCTGGTCCCGGTCGGCGACTACGGCAGGCTGCCCGTCCGGCGCCTCGAACCGCTCTCGACCGAGCTGGCGTCGCACGGCCGGAGGCTCGGCCTGTTCGACGAGGCGGAGCCGGTGGCGCTCGACTTCACCGACGAGAGCGCGTCCGCCTCCACCGCGGACGCCGTCCCCCGGTCGGCCGGCATAACGGTGCGGCGCAACGGACTGCGGTCGGCGTGGTCCGCGCTCCCGCCCGGCGCCGTGCTGGTCGAGCACGACGTGGTGTCACGGCTGGAGGGTCTGATGACCGCGCTGCTCGCGCTGGACCTGCCCGTGCCGAACCGGGTGGCGCCGGTGGTCGCCGTCGAACCGCTCGACCTCGTGCGGGGCGGCGGGCAGGACCCGGTCGCCGACGCGGAGCACGTGCGGGTGCCCGCCGCGGAGGAGTTCGACGTCGACCGGCTGCGCGACAACGTCCACGACGTCGCCGAGGACCTCGCCTCCCGGCTCGTCGCGGCCGTGCGCCGAGAAGTCCGATGAGCGGCCGGAAAGCGCCCAGGGTCTTCATCACCTACTCGCACGACAGCCTGGCGCACAAGGAGCAGGTGCGGGAGTTCGCGACGTTCCTCCGGGTCGACGTCGGCCTCGACGTGCACCTCGACCAGTGGTACGACAACCGTCGGCTGGACTGGTCGGCGTGGGCGGTCGACCACCTGACCAACGCGGACTTCATCCTGGTGATCGCGTCACCGCAGTACAAGCGCCGGGCCGACGGCGCCGCACCGCCCGACGAGGGGCAGGGGGCGCACTTCGAGGCGGCGATCATCCGGGACAACCTGACCAAGAACCTCCGCAGGGAGACCGCGCGCGTCCTGCCCGTGGTGCTGCCGGGACGTTCGGTCGACGAGATCCCGGTGTTCCTCAACGCCCACTCGACCACGCGGTACGAGGTCGAGGAGTTCACCGTCGCCGGTGTCACCCCGCTGCTCGCCGCGATCACCGGTCACGGCCAGTACCCGCTGCCGGAGCGTGGCGTGTTCATCGGCTCCCCGCACCAGTGGCCGGAAGCGCTTCCCCGCCGGGAGCGCACGGTGCTGCTCGCCGGGCTGCCGTGGCTGGGCAGGAGCGCGGACCTGCGGCACGGCAGCGCGAAGATCGACGACCGGCACTACGGCGACAGCGTGGTGCTGCGACCGTCGCTGTTCGCCACCGACGCCAAGGGGTTCGTCGAGTTCGACCTCGGCAGGCGGTACCGGCGGCTGACGTCCGTGGTCGGCGTGCTGGACGACGCCGCGGAGGCGAAGCAGGTCGGCTACTTCCGGGTGTTCCTCGACGGGTCGCCGGAACCGGAGGTGGGGGCGGCCCTCGGCAGGCCCGGCTGGGTGGACGTCGACGTCACGGGGGTCCTGCGGCTGCGGCTGGAGATGTACCGGGTGGACACCGTGCACTCGCCGATGATGGCCGGCGTGCTCGCCGCGGGCGGCCGGTCCGCCAAGCTGCCCGAACTCGCGTGGGGCAACCCGACGCTGACCCCGGTGTCGTGACCGTGCTCGGACGCGTGTTCCCTTGATCCGGAGAAGAGGGGGACGGATGTCCAGCAGCAACGCCATGTCGGACGTGTCGGGGAACGTGGTGCAGGCCGGTGCCATCGAGGGCGGGGTGCACTTCCACGCGCCCACCGAGGTCCGGCGGGCACCGAAGCAGCTGCCCGCGTCGCCCCGCGCGTTCGGGGGCCGCGACGACCTGCTGGACGCCGTGGACCGAGCGGTGCTGGACGCCCCCGCGGGAACGGTGCCGGTGGTGCTGCTGACCGGCATGGGCGGCGTGGGCAAGACCGCGCTGGCCGTTGCCTGGGCGCACCGGGCCGCCGACCGGTTCCCCGACGGGCAGCTCTACGTCGACCTGCACGG
>DATMCA010001443.1:0-4234 GCA_035559015.1 Umezawaea sp.
GCAGGGCGTTCACGCCCACCGTGACGTGCTGGTCCAGGATCAGCGGGCCACCCGTGGCCGGGTCGTACGCGCCGAAGTGCAGCACCCGGCCGCCGTCGGCCGCGCCGAGCTTGGCGAGGGCGTGGCTGCCGCGGCGGGCGAGGGTCGCGTACCCCGCGACGGCACCTTCGGCGCGCGCCGTGCGCACGGCGTGGGAGAGGTTGGTGCCCACGGTTTCCGGGTTCGCGTCGAAGACGGAGCCCAGCTTGGAGGCGTTGCACCACTTCGTGCCGACTGCCCAGACCTGCGTCGCGACCAGGGTGTGGATCGCGCCCAGTTCCTCGTCGGCGCGGGCTCCGATGGTGAACAGGACCCGCCGGTCGACGGTGGTGCGGTCGTCCAGTTCGGCGGGCCAGTAGGCGCTGTCGGGCAGGTAGCCGAGCCAGTGGCCCTTGACGAAACCGACGGCCTGGTCGAGCAGATAGGCGCTGTCGCGGTCGGGAGGGGTGCCGCGGAAGACGGTCTCGAACGCAAGAGTGGCCACCGGCGCATCCTATGGACCGGCTTTTCCGCCCGCTGTCCGGTCACCTCCGGAACATGCTTCAAGACTTAGTTTAAGTGATGTATTGACACCTGGCGGTAACACCCATAACGTCCTGAACCACGCGGAAGGGAGCCACGGTGAGCAGACCTGACGTCGATGCACGACATCGACATCGGCGGAAACCCGTGGCCGGAGCGATTTACCTGTTTCCGCCTTTTCGGGGCCGCGCGGCCATCGCCGAACAACGCCCCGACGTTCCCGGTGAACAATCCGCCTGACGTTCCACCCTGCCTGACACCGTTCGACGGAACTCCGGCGCGCGCACCCCTGCCATCGGCCCCCACGTCCTCTGCGCGGAGCGGCCCGATCGCTGCCGCGCGCGTCGGGTGACGACGCCGCGCAGCGCGGCCGAGGAGGGTTTCCCCAGTGCTTCCACGTCCCAAGTCCCGCGTGCCACGCGGCCGCCGAACGGTCCTGGCCGCCGTGCTGGCGATAGTCGCGGGCACGATCACGGCCCTGACCGCCGCTCCCGTCGCCAGCGCGGCGGTCGACCCGGCGGTCTGGTACACGGTCCAGAGCCAGGCCAGCGGCAAGTGCGTCGACGCCCGCGCCGCCGCGACCGCCAACGGCACGGTGGTCCAGCAGTACACCTGCAACGACAGCACCGCGCAGCAGTGGCAGTTCCAGCCCACCAGCGGCGGGTTCAGCCGGATCAACGCCCGCGACGACTCCGCCCAGGTGCTGGACGTGGCGAACGTGTCGACGGCCGACGGTGGACTGATCCACCTGTGGACCTATGGTGGTGGGAACAACCAGCAGTGGCAGGCGGTCGAGCAGGCAGGTGGCTCGTACCGGTTCGTCAGCAGGCTGAGCGGCAAGTGCCTCGACGTGCCCAGCGCGTCCACGGCGGACAGCGTCCAGCTCCAGCAGTACACCTGCAACGGGTCGAGCGCGCAGTCGTTCAACCTCGTTCCCGCAGGAGGTACCACCCCCGTGCCCGGTACGCCGGACTTCGGCCCCAACGCCATCTTCTTCGACCCGTCGATGTCGGCGGCGACGATCCAGAACAGGGTCAACCAGGTCTTCGCGCAGCAGGAGCGGAGCCAGTTCGGCCTCCAGCGCTACGCCCTGATGTTCAAGCCCGGCACGTACAACGCGAACGTCAACGTCGGCTTCTACACCCAGGTGCTCGGCCTCGGGATGTCGCCGGACGACGTGAACGTCAACGGCTCCGTGCACGTGGAGGCCGACTGGTTCGGCGGCAACGCGACGCAGAACTTCTGGCGGTCCGCGGAGAACCTGTCGGTCACCCCGACCGGCGGCACCGACCGCTGGGCCGTGTCGCAGGCCGCGCCGTACCGGCGGATGCACCTGCGCGGCAACCTCCAGCTCGACGACGGCGGCTGGTCCAGCGGCGGTCTGCTGGCCGACAGCAAGGTCGACGGCCAGGTCCGCTCCGGCTCGCAGCAGCAGTGGCTGACCCGCAACACGGACATGGGCAGCTGGACCGGTTCCAACTGGAACATGGTGTTCGTCGGCGCGACCAACGCCCCCGCGGGCACCTTCCCGAACCCGCCGTACACCAAGGTCGCCCAGACCCCGCTGGTCCGCGAGAAGCCCTTCCTGAACGTCAACGCGGCGGGCGACTACAACGTCTTCGTCCCCGCGGTGCGCACCAACTCGGCGGGCGCCAGCTGGACGAACGGCACGCCGGCGGGGCAGAACCTGCCGCTCAGCCAGTTCTTCGTGGCCAAGCCGGGCACCTCGGCGAGCGCCATCAACGCCGCGCTCGCCTCGGGCAAGGACCTGATCTTCGGACCGGGCGTCTACCACCTGAGCGAGACGATCCGCGTCACCCGCCCGAACACCGTCGTGCTCGGCCTCGGCCTGGCGACGCTGATCCCGGACAACGGCGTCACCGCGATGACCGTCGCGGACGTCGACGGCGTGAAGATCGCGGGCATCCTGGTCGACGCGGGCCCGACGAACTCCGCCCTGCTGATGGAGATCGGCCCGACGGGGTCCAGCGCGAACCACTCGGCCAACCCGACCTCGCTCAACGACGTGTTCTTCCGCGTCGGCGGCGCGGTCGTCGGCCGGGCCACGACGAACCTCGTCATCAACAGCGACAACGTCATCGGCGACCACCTGTGGATCTGGCGCGGTGACCACGGCGACGACACCGGCAACGGGGTGGGCTGGAACCTCAACACCTCGGACACCGGCCTGATCGTCAACGGTGACAACGTGACGATGTACGGCCTCTTCGTCGAGCACTACCAGAAGTACCAGACCATCTGGAACGGTCAGGGCGGCAGGACGTACTTCTACCAGAACGAGATGCCGTACGACCCGCCGAACCAGGCGGCGTACATGAACGGCTCGACGCAGGGCTGGGCGGCGTACAAGGTGGCGAACTCGGTCACCAGCCACGAGGTCTGGGGATTCGGCAGCTACGTCTTCTTCAACGTCAACCCCAGCATCGTGAACGCCCACGCGATCGAGACGCCGGTCAACCCGAACGTCCGGTTCCACAACATGGTCACCTTCTCGCTCGGCGGTGGCCAGGGCACGATCCGCAACGTCGTCAACAGCACCGGCCCGACCGTCGGTCCCAACAACACCCAGCCGGGGAACCTGGTCAGCTTCCCGTAGCACGTCCCCTGTCCGAAGAGCGCCGTCCGGGTCTCCCGGGCGGCGCTCTTCGGTTTCCCCCAAGAGGAAACCCCTGGCAACGGCCGACGGCCCGGAACCGCCCCGCCCCGGAGGTACGTTCGGGTTCCCCTACCGGACGAGGCCGACATGACTGCCGCACCAACGGTTGCGCCCGTGCCGGGCGATCTGCGGATGGCCCGCGCGCTCGGGCCCGTGCTGCCCGCCTCGGCGGTGGGCCTGCTGCCCTTCACCGTGTTCAGCACGTTCCTGGTGCCGATCGCGGAGGAGGCGGGCAGCGGCGTGGCCGCTATGGGCGGCCTGCGCGGGCTGGGTGGCCTGGCCGCGCTGGCCGTGGGCGCGGCGGCGGCGCCGCTGCTCGACCGCCTGCCCAAGCAGCACGTCGCGGCGGTGGGCCTGGCGCTGCTCGGCCTGTCCTCCGCGCTCGGCGTGACCGGCCACTTCGTCGCCCTGGTGGCGTTCGCGCTGCTCGTCGGAGCGGGCACGTCCGTGCTGTCCCCGGCCCTGGCGGCGATGGCGGCCGACCGGTTCGGCGACGGTCCCGCGGCGGGTCGGGCGGCGACCCTCGTCACCGCGACCCAGTCGCTGACCGCGATGCTCGCCGCCCCGCTGGTCGCCGCGCCCGCGCTGCTGTGGGGGTGGCGGGGGAACCTGGTGGCGGTCGCGGTGGTCGCGTTCGCGCTCGCGGCGGTGTTCCTCACCCGCTGTCGCCCGGTGCTCGCGCCGCGGCCCCGGATCGGCTACCTGGAGACGTTGCGCGCCTTGGGTTCCGTGCCCGGTGCCGGGCCGCTGCTGGCCGTAGCGCTGCTGCGCACCGCGGCGTTCATGGGCTACCTCTCCTACCTGGCCGCGTACTACGACGAGCGCTTCTCGTTGTCCCCGGCCGTTTTCGCGCTGGTGTGGACGCTCAGCGGCGGCTCGTACTTCGTCGGCAACCTGCTCGCGGGCCGGTTCACCAACGCCGCGTCGGAGCGGTGGCGGACGGAGCGGGTCATGGTGGTGTGCCTGGTGGTCGCGCTCGGCACCGTGGTCGCCTTC
>DATMCA010001444.1:0-9858 GCA_035559015.1 Umezawaea sp.
GGGGGCGGACCGTGCTCGACCCGATCCTCGCCCGCAACCCGAACCTCGCGATCAGCGCGAAGGTCGCGAGCAACCACAGCAAGATCCTCCGCCACGACTCCCCCGCCGTCGCCCGTGCCGTGCGCGAACTCGCGGCCATTCGTGGCCCGGAGGCGCGCGAATCCGCCTGACGGGCCCGCCGGTGTGCGGGGCCCGTGCCGATCGCGGAGCGCTCGCCGTTGCCCGACGGCGGATGTGCCGGGGTCCCGTGTCCGGAGTGGAGGGAGGTTCGGAGTTCTCGGTGCTTTCCCTCCATTCCGGACACGCGGTGCGCCGCGCCGCGCACGCCTCGGATGACCGGGAGGAACCCACGTTCGGGGTAATGGTGGTACCTCCTTCGGGCCCGCCGCACGGCCTACTGTGGGGTTCATGGAACACATCGATCCTCGCTCCGAGGTCCGCGAGTTCCTCAGCTCACGGCGGGCGCGCACCACCCCCGCGCAGGCCGGTCTGCCCGCCTACGGGGGCAACCGACGGGTGAAGGGCCTGCGCCGCGAAGAGGTGGCCCTGCTCGCCGGCGTGTCCATCGACTACTACGTGCGCATGGAGCGGGGCAACCTCTCCGGT
Source organism: Umezawaea sp. (assembly GCA_035559015.1). Classification (GTDB taxonomy): domain Bacteria; phylum Actinomycetota; class Actinomycetes; order Mycobacteriales; family Pseudonocardiaceae; genus Umezawaea. Next base: position 607 of record DATMCA010001444.1, read on the forward strand.
GCCTCGGACGGCGTGCTGGACGCCGTGAGCCGGGCGCTGCGGCTGGACGAGGCCGAGCGCGAGCACCTGTTCGCCCTCGCACGGGCCGCGGGTCCCGGCCCTCGCCGTCGGACGATCCCGCCCAGCACCGTGCGCCCGGTCGTCCAGCAGGTGCTCGACGCGATCACCGACGCGCCCGCCTGGGTGCGCAACGGCCGCCACGACATCGTGGCCGTGAACCACCTCGGCCGGGCGCTCTACTCCCCCGTCCTCGCCGGCCCCCGCAGGCCCGCGAACACGACCCGGTTCCTCTACCTCGACCCGGCGGCGCGGGAGTTCTTCGTCGACTGGGACCGCGTCGCCAACGACGCCGCCGCGATGCTCCGCCTGGAAGCGGGCCGCACGCCGCACGACCGCGAGCTGATCGAGCTGGTCGGCGAGCTCTCCACGCGGAGCGAGGTGTTCCGCGAGCGCTGGGCCTCGCACGACGTGCAGTACCACCGCAGCGGCCAGAAGCGGCTGCGTCACCCGGTCGTGGGCCAACTCGACCTGAACTTCGAGTCGATGGAACTGCCGTCGGAACCCGGCCTGACCCTCAACGTCTACACCGCCGCGCCGGACAGCCCCACCGCCGACGGCCTCAAGGTCCTCGCGAGCTGGGCCGCCACCCAGGACCTCGCGCGACCCCGGTCGACGAACCCCTGACCGCACCGCGGAGGGCCGCCGACGACACCCGATCCACCGAGGAGAACCCACCGTGCGAGCAACGCTGATGTACGCGGCCGACGACGTACGCGTCGAGGACGTGGCCGACCCGTGGATCCACCAGCCGACCGACGCCGTCGTGCGCGTCGTGCTGTCCTGCGTGTGCGGCAGCGACCTGTGGCCCTACAAGTCGCCGGCGCCCACCGACACGCCCCGCCACATGGGGCACGAGTTCCTCGGGGTGGTGGAGGAGACCGGCTCCGAGGTGCGCGGTCTCCGGTCCGGCGACGTGGTCGTCGCCCCGTTCACCTACTCCGACAACACCTGCGAGTACTGCCGCGAAGGCCTGCACACCTCGTGCGTCCACGGTGGGCAGTGGGGGGTGAAGGGCGTCGACGGCGGCCAGGGCCAAGCGGTGCGCGTCCCGTACGCCGACGGGACCCTGGTCAAGCTCCCGGTCGGTGAGGACTCCGCGCTGCTGCCGGACCTGCTCACCCTGTCCGACGTCCTGTGCACCGGCTACCACGCGGCCCGGACCGCGGGCGTCGAGAAGGGCGACAGCGTCACCGTCATCGGCGACGGCGCCGTGGGCCTGAGCGCCGTGATCTCCGCCCGGCTGCTGGGCGCCGAGCAGATCATCCTCATGGGACGGCACCGGACCCGCACCGATCTCGGCCGCGACTTCGGCGCCACCGACGTCGTGGCCGACCGGGGCGAGGAGGGCGTCGCACGGGTGAAGGAGCTGACCGGTGGCAAGGGGACCCGCGGGGTCCTCGAATGCGTCGGCCTGAAGGACTCCGTCGTGCAGGGCTTCGGCGTGGTCCGGGACGGCGGCACGATCAGCCGCGTCGGCGCCCCGCAGTTCACCGACGTGCCCTTCGGCTTCCGCGACTTCCTGCGCAACATCACCCTCACCGGCGGTGTCGCGCCGGCGCGCGCCTACATCGAGGAGCTGATGCCGCACGTCCTCGACGGCTCGATCCGCCCCGGCCGCGTCTTCGACCGCACGCTCGGCCTGGAGGACATCGCCGAGGGCTACCGGGCGATGAACGACCGCGACGCCCTGAAGGTCCTCATCCGGCCCTGACCCGCGGCACGCACGACACACGACATCAGTCCACGAAGGAGAGAAGCAGCGATGAAGCACATCACCCTGGGCGACCTGGACGTGGCCCGGATCGGCCTGGGCGCGATGGGCATGTCCCACGGCTACACCGGAGCCGGGAGCGACGACGACGAGTCCGTCCGCACCATCCACCGCGCCCTGGAACTGGGCGTCACCCTCGTCGACACCGCCGAGGTCTACGGCCCCTACACCAACGAGGAACTCGTCGGACGCGCCCTGAAGGGCCGCCGGGACGAGGTCGTGCTGGCCACCAAGTTCGGCCTGATCTCGCACACCGGCCGACAAGGGGGCGCGGACAGCAGCCCCGCGAGCGTCCGCGTCGCCGTCGAGGGTTCCCTCACCCGGCTGGGCACCGACCGCATCGACCTCTACTACCAGCACCGCGTCGACCCCGACACCCCGATCGAGGACACCGTCGGCGCGCTGGCCGACCTCGTCACCGAGGGCAAGATCCGCCACATCGGGCTGTCCGAGGCCGGGCCCGAGACCATCCGCCGCGCGCACGCCGTCCACCCGATCACCGCCGTGCAGTCGGAGTACTCGCTGTTCACCCGCGACCCCGAGGCCCGCGTCCTGCCGGTGCTGCGCGAGCTGAACATCGGCTTCGTGCCGTTCTCCCCGTTGGGCCGGGGTTTCCTGACCGGCGCGGTCCGCTCCACCGAGGAGTTCGACGCGGGCGACTTCCGCGCCGACAACCCGCGGTTCACCGAGGAGAACTTCCGGCACAACCTCCGGTTGGCCGACGAGGTCGCCGCCATCGCGGCCCGGATCGGTGTCACCCCGGCCCAGGTCGCCCTCGCCTGGCTGCTGGCCCAGGGTGACCACATCGCCCCGATCCCCGGCACGAAGCGCGTGGCCCGCGTCGAGGAGAACAGCGCCGCCGACGCGGTCGACCTCACCGAGGACCAGCTCGCCACGCTCACGAGCCTTCCCCCGGCCGCCGGGAACACCCACAACGAGGCCCAGATGCGAATGATGGAGCGCTGACCCCGTGGACACCGCCGATCATCGACGGTGAGGCACGTCCTGGTTCACCAGGACGATCTTCCCGCGGGCGTGGCGGGTCTCGCTCAGCTCGTGCGCGGCGGCGGCCTCGGTGAGCGGGAACGCCGCCGCGACCGGCACCCGCAGCCTGCCCTCGTTCGCGAGGGCGACGGCGATCGGGAGGCCGTGCACCGCCAGCGGGTCGGCGGGTGCTCCGACGGCCGCGGCCGTGTCGTCGGCGGGCGCTCCGTGGGACATGTGCACGCCGTGGGCCGCCGCGGTGAAGTCGGCGGCGATCGTCACCACGGTCGCCGGGCAACCCGCGATGGCCACGAGGTCCGGCAGCGCGCCCCCGGCGCAGTCGAACACCGCGTCCACACCGGACGGCGCCAACGCGCGAACCCGTTGCACCAGGCCGGTTCCGTACGTCGTCGGCTCCGCCCCGAGCGACCGCAGCAGGTCGTGATTGCGCTCGCTCGCCGTGCCGATGACGCGCGCGCCGCGGGCGACCGCGAGCTGGACGGCGACGGTGCCCACCCCACCGGCCGCGCCCTGCACGAGCAGGGTGTGCCCGGCGCCGACCGCGAGCCGGTCCAGGACACGGGTGGCCGTCTCGACGGCGCCCGCCGCGCCACCGGCCTCCTCCCAGCTCCACGCGGCCGGTTTGGGGGCCCAGTCGACCAGGACCACCAGGTCCGCGTTGGCGCCGCGCCTGGTCGACCGGGTCATGCCGAACACCTCGTCGCCGATCTCCACCCCCGTCACGCCGTCGCCGACCTCGTCCACCACTCCCGCGGCGTCGAACCCGGTCCGGTACGGGAACGTCGTGGGCACGACGTCCCGCAGCGTCCCGGAACGGATGTAGGTCTCGCCCGGTGAAAGCCCGGAAGCCCTCGCGGCGACGCGGATCTCACCCGGTCCGGCGTGCGGTGCCGCCACCTCGGCGACGTGCACTACGGACGGTGGGCCGTACTCGGTGAACTGGACCGCTCTCATGCGCCGGAACGTAACGGAGCACCCCGTCCGGTTGGCTAAAGTGAGAGAGGTGACCGCAGAAGTGGGAACGAAGCCCCGCTCGGACGCCCGCGACAACCGCCTGCGCATCCTCGCGGTGGCCCGCCAGGCCTTCGCCGCGGACGGGCTCGACGTGCCGATCCGGGAGATCGCCCGCCGCGCCGAGGTCGGCGTCGCGACGGTCTACCGGCACTTCCGGACCAAGGAAGCGCTGCTGACCGAGGCGTTCGCCGAGCGGATGGCCTCGTGCTCGGCGATCGTCGAGCAGGGTCTGGCCGCGGCCGACCCGTGGAGCGGGTTCTGCCTGGTGGTCGAGAGGCTCATGGAGGTCCACGCCCTGGACCGTGGCTTCGCCCGCGCGTTCACCTCGCACCTGCCGAGGGCGGTCGACTTCGCCGCCGACCGCGACCGCACGCTGCGCATGCTGTTCGACCTGGTGCGGCGCGCGAAGGACGCGGGCGCCCTGCGGCGGGACTTCGTGTTGGAGGACATCAGCCTGGCCCTGATGGCGAACGAGGGCATCCGCGTCGAGTCACCCGCGATGAGGGTCGCGGCCTCCCGCCGCTTCGCCGCCCTGATGCTCCAGTCGTTCCAGGCCGATCCCGTCCCGACCCCCCTCCCTCCCGCCGTCAGGCTGCCGCTCTCCCGCGGATAGCGGGAACCGGCGGTACGGCTAGTCGGCGGTCGCCTCCACGGGGTGCTCGGTGCGGGAGAACCTGCGCAGCGTGGGGTTCAGGGTGGCGAACACCGTGAGCGCCGCCGCGCCGCCCGCGCAGGTGAGCACGGCCTGCGTCGGTGGCAGCAGCCCGGCCAGCGCGCCGCCGACGGCGGGGCCCGCGATAGCGGCGATGCCGAGCGCCACGCCCATCACGCTGCTCAACCGGCCGCGCAGCTCGTCCGGGGTGAGCAGCAGCTGGTAGGTGGTGATCGTGGTGTTCGCGGTCGGCGCCAGGAACGCCGCCGCGGCGAACAGCACACCTGTCGGGTAGCCGGGCTCGACGACGAGCGCCAGCGGGATCAACGCGGTGATCATCCAGAAGACGCCGACGATCGACGTGTGCGGTCGCAGCACCCGGTGCAGGCGGGGTGCGACGAGCGCGCCCAGGATGCCGCCCGCGCCGAGCATGGCGCCCATGACGCCGATCTGGCCCGCGGGGACGCCCTTCTGCTGCGCGATGGCGATCATCAGCAGGTAGAACGCCTGGAAGAACAGGTTGAGGCCGACCGCGCAGATCGCGACGACCCGGACCACGGGCTGGTGCCACACCCACTTCAGGCCGTCCCGGACCTCGTGGTGGAACCGCCCCGCGCCCGGACGTTCGCGGTGGCGCGCGGGGATGCGGACGAACAGCAGCGAGAGGAACGTCGCCAGGTGCGTCACCGCCTCCAGGGCGAACGGCACCCACCGTGCCAGGCCGAACAGCACGCCGCCGAGCGCGGTGCCCGAGAGCTGCCCGACGTAGCCGCGCGCGGCGTTCATCGCCACGGCGGCCGGGAGGTGGTGTTCCGGCACGACGGCGGGCAGGGCGGCTTCCTCGGCGGGCTCCGACAACGCCCGGCAGACGCCGAGCACCACGACGGCCAGCACCACGTGGGGCAGGCCCACGACGTCCCACCACAGCCCGACGACGAGCACGCCCATCGCCACCGCCTGCACCGCCTCGCAGCTGAGCATCACGGTCTTGCGGTTCCAGCGGTCGACCAGCGCCCCAGCGGGCAGCCCGACCAGCAGCTGGGCCGCCGCGCTCGCCCCGAGCACGAGGCCCGAGGCGACCGCGGAGCCGGTCAGCACCAGCACCAGCAGCGGGAGCGCGATGGTCGACGCGCTGGAGCCAGCCTCGGACAGGGCCTGCCCGATCCACAGCAGCCGGTAGTCGCGGTTGCGCGACAGCGGCGCGGTCACGAGTCGGCCCGGCAGTCGGCGGCGATGCCGCGCAGCGCGTCGACGAAGTCCTCCGCGACCCGTCGCACGGTGGCGCCGTCGTGCCGATCGGGCTGGTAGTACCAGGTGAACCGGAGTTCGCCCTCCGCGACGCCGCCGACCACCTCCAGCAGGTGGGGTCCCCGGTCCGTCGGGTCGCCGTCCTGCCCGATGGGGTCGCGCACGGCCCGGACCAGCCCGCCGTCGGCGTCGTCCGCGGTGCTGCCGGACTGGCCGAGGTAGTTGAACACCACCTGCGGTCCCGGTCCGGAAAGCCGTTCCCGCACCTCCGGTCCGCCCAGGTAGCGCAGCGCTCCGAAGCCGAACCCGTTGCCGGGGACGGTGCGCAACTGCCTGCGCACCGCCTTGACCAGGTCGCGCCACGCGGGCCGGCCCTGCTCCGGCAGGCTGAGCCCGATCGGGTAGAGGGTGGTGAACCAGCCGACCGTGCGGGACAGGTCGGCGTCGAGGACGTCCTCCCGGCCGTGACCCTCCAGGTCGAGCGACACGGTCCGCTGCCCGGTGAACCGGGACAGCGCGAGGGCCAGCGCGGCGAGCAGGACGTCGTTCACCCTCGTGCGGTACGCGGTGGGCGCGTCGTGCAGCAGCGCGTCGGTGTCCTCCGCGCCCAGCACCACGTGCACCGTGTCCGCCGCGGTGCCCGGCGTCGGCCGTTCGTGGTCCACGGGCAGTGGCGCCGCGTCGAGCGCCGCGGCCCAGTGGTCGGCCTCGTGGTCCAGTCCGCCCTCGGCGGCGTGCCGGGCCAGCCTGTCCGCCCACTCCCGGAACGACGTGGACTTGGCCCCCAGGTCCACCGCCTCGCCGCCGACGGCCTGCCGGTAGGCGGTGTCCAGGTCGTCGAGCAGGATCCGCCACGACACGCCGTCCACGACGAGGTGGTGCACAGCGAGGAACAGCAGCGGTGACGGCATCGCGTCGGCGTGGAACAGCACGATCCGGAACAGCGGCCCCGTGGCGAGGTCGAAGCCGGTGTGCGCCTCGTCGGCGATCTTCACCATGTGCGCCTGGCGTTCCTCCTCGCCGATCGCGGTGAGGTCGTGCCGCTCCAGCACCGCACCGGGTTCGACCGGGGCGTTGTGCTGGCGCCACTCGCCGTCCACGCGCTCGAAGCGCATCCGCAGCGCGTCGTGGTGGGCCAGCACGGCGGCGAGCGCGCGTTCCAGCGCGCCCTCGTCCAGGTCGGGCGTCAACTCCAGCAGCATGGACTGGTTGAAGTGGTGCGGCGAGACCGTGCGGGTCTCGAAGAACCAGCGCTGGATCGGGGTGAGCGGCACGTCGCCGACCACCTCCGCGGTGTCCACCGGTTCGGTCTCCACCTCGGTGACGTGGGGCGCGAGCGCCTCGATGGTCTGGTTGCGGAACAGGGACTTGGTGGTCAGGGCGAGGCCCGCCTTCCGGGCTCGCGACACGACCTGGATGACCAGGATGGAGTCGCCGCCCAGCTCGAAGAAGTTGTCCCGCACACCGACCCGGTCGGCACCCAGCACGCTCGCCCAGACGTCGGCGAGCGCGGACTCGACGGGGTTCCGCGGCGGCACGTGGCGCGACTCGTCCTCGGAGGTCACCTCCGGTGCGGGCAGCGCCGCCCGGTCGAGCTTGCCGTTGGGCGTGACCGGCAGGGCGGGCAGCGGCACGAACGCCGAGGGCACCATGTACGCGGGCAGGCGGTCGGCCAGGAACGCGCGGAGGTCACCCGTTCCGGCCTCGGTGACGACGTAGGCGACCAGGCGGGCGTGGCCCTGGCCGGTGTCCCTGGCCACCACGGCGGCCTCGGCCACCCGCGGGTGCCGGAGCAGCGCGGACTCGACCTCACCGGGTTCGATGCGGTGCCCGCGGATCTTGACCTGGTCGTCGATCCGGCCGAGGTACTCGACCACGCCGTCCGCGCGCCTGCGGACCAGGTCGCCGGAGCGGTACATCCGCTCCCCGTGCGTGCCGAACGGGCACGCCACGAACAGGGACGCGGTCAGGCCGGGCCGGTTGAGGTACCCCCTGGCCAGTCTGTCGCCCGCGATGCACAGCTCGCCGGGCACGCCGAGCGGGACCGGCCGCAGCAGGCCGTCCACGACGTACAGGCGGGTGTTCCAGGCCGGGTGGCCGATCGGCACGGGTCCGGGGGTCAGGGGCTCACCCGGTTCGATCCGGTGTTCCATGCAGCCGACGGTCGTCTCGGTCGGGCCGTACTCGTTGACCACGACGGCCGTGGGGTTCGCCCGCCGCCACTCGTCCACCGCCTCGCCGAGCAACTGCTCCCCGCCGACGACCAGGTCGCCGGTCGGCGACAGGTCCGAGGGGACGGCGCCCAGCAGCGGCAGGTGGCTGGGGGTGGCCTTGAGGAACGTCGTCCGCTCCGCCGGCGTGGCGTCCTCGTCCAGGTCGCTCACCACGATCCGGCCGCCGACCAGCAGCGGGCCCAACAGGGTCGTGACGGTGAGGTCGAAGGAGACCGGCGAGTGCAGCACCGCCGCACCTCGCAGACCGGGGTAGACCTCACCCGCCCAGGCCAGGTAGTTGACCACCGACCGGTGCTCGACCACGACGCCCTTGGGTCGGCCCGTCGAGCCGGACGTGTAGATCACGTACGCCGGGTCGTGGACGGTCAGCGGTCGGGTCCGGTCGTCGTCGGCGGGGTTGCCGGCGGAGCGGTCGGCGTGACCGCGCACCAGGTCCGGGTCGTCCAGGACCAGGGCCGGGCGGGCGTCGTCGAGCACGAACGCGACCCGGTCGGCGGGCTGGTCCGGCTCGACCGGCACGTACGCGGCGCCCGACTTGAGCACGGCCAGCACCGCGACCACCAGGTCCGCGGAGCGCGGCAGCGAGATGGCGACGTACCGGCCGGGGCCGACGCCGTCCGCGATCAGCCGGTGCGCCACGCGGTTGGCGCGGGCGTTCAGGTCCGCGTAGGTCAGGGTCAGGTCGTCGTCCACCAGGGCGGTGGCGTCCGGCGTCCGGGCCACCTGAGCCTCGACCAGGTCCGCCAGCGTGGCGGTGGGAACGGCGTGGGCAGTGTCGTTCCACGCGTGCAGCACGTGCCGCTGTTCGTCGGCGGCCATCAGCGGCAGGTCGGCGAGCGGGCGGTCGGGGTCGGTGACCACACCCTCCAGCAGCACGCCGAGGTGGCCGGTCATCCGCTCGACGGTCGCCGCGTCGAACAGGTCGGTGCTGTAGTTGACCGCCCCGTGCAGGGCGTCGTCGGTCTCCTGGAACTCCACGGTGAGGTCGAAGTTGGCCGCCACCACCGGGAGCGGCAGGTCCTCGACGCTCAGACCCGGCAGGTCCGGCGCCTGCTCCGGGGTGTTCTGCAGGATCACCATCGCCTGGAACAGCGGGGTGCGGCTGGTGTCGCGCTCGGGGCGCACCTCGTCCACCACGCGCTCGAACGGCACGTCCTGGTGGGCGAACGCGTCCAGCGCGGTCTCCCGCACCTCCCTGAGGAACTCGCGGAACGTGCGGGATCCGTCCACCGCGGACCGCAGGACCAGGGTGTCGACGAAGAAACCGA
>DATMCA010001445.1:0-3492 GCA_035559015.1 Umezawaea sp.
GGGGCAGGCGGTGGCCCACCGGGCACTGGGGCGCGCCGCCATCGCTTTCAAGGCCTTCGACGAAGCCGAACAGCGGTTGCGGAGTTCGCTCGAACTGGAGATCGCACTCGGAGATCGCGCCGCCGAGGCCAACGTGCTGGGTGGGCTCAGTTTCCTGGCGTACTCGCAGGGACGTTTCGACGAGGCCTTGGAGGACGTCGAGGAGTCCGTGCGGATCTACCGCGAGTTGGGGCACGCGGTGGGCGAAGGGCAGGCGCTCTCCATGCTGTGCGGAGCACAGGTGCGGCTCGGCGAACTCGACGACGCCGAGCAGCACGCGCGGAAAGCACTCACCTTGTTCCGGGGGGTCGGATTCGTCGCGGGCGAGGCGATGGCCCTGATGAACCTGGCCGAGGTCTTCCAGCACCAGTCGCGGCTCCCGGAGGCCATCGACGGCCTTGAGCGGTCGCTCCAGCTGTACCGCGTGGTCGGTGACCACTACAACATCGCGCTGGTGCTCGACGCCCTCGGGGACTTCAACTCGTCCCTGTCGGACCACGTCAAGGCGGAGGAGTGGTGGCGGCAGGCCCTGGACCTGATGGAGGAGACCGGCGACCTGGCAGGGGCGGAAGCCGTGCGCGCCAAGCTGGCGGGTGTGGCGGCGTCGGCGTGACGCGCGCGTGGAGCCCCGGCGGGGTGCGCCTGGCCGTCGCGTCGGCGACGCGGGGAAAGACGTCGTTCGGGATTGCGGGCATGCTGGGGACCGTCGCACCGGGTGGGTTGTGCCACGCCGTCCGGCGACATCGGGTATGCATGTGTCGCCCGGCTGTCGCGCCGGATGAGGGGATTCGGATGAGCTTGCACGTCGCGGTCGACTTCGGCACGTCCAGCACCTGCGTCGCGATGTCGGTGCACGGGCGGGAGCCGCAGGTCGTCGTGTTCGACGGTCAGCCGCTGGTTCCTTCCGCCGTGTTCGCCGCGGCGGACGGGACGCTGTTCGTCGGGCACGAGGCGGAGCGGCAGGCGGCCGTGGACCCGTCGCGGTACGAGCCGAACCCGAAGCGCCGGATCGACGACGGTGAGCTGCTGCTGGGCACCAGTGTGCTGCGGGTGTCGGACGTGGTGCGGGCGGTGCTGGGGCGGGCGGTGGGCGAGGCTCGGCGGGTCGCGGGCGGGATGCCGGTGGACCTGCTCGTGCTGACGCACCCGGCCGACTGGGGTGCCGTGCGGACCCGTGTGCTGCTCCAGGCCGCCGTCGGGCTCGCCAACGACGTGCGGCTGGTGCCCGAGCCGGTGGCGGCCGCGGTGTTCCACTCCGCCGGCCACGCGATGGCGGAGGGCTCGACGCTGGCCGTGCTCGACCTCGGCGCGGGCACGGTGGACGCGACGGTCATCAGCCGCCAGGGCGGCGCGTTCCGGGTGCTGGCGACCAAGGGCGACCAGAGCTTCGGCGGCGCGGACGTCGACCAGATGCTGCTGGAGCACCTCGGCTCCCAGGTGCCGCCCGGCGAGCGCGAGGCGTGGCGGCAGCTCGTGGAGGGCCAGGCGCTGGCCGACCGGCGGCGTCGCCGGGTGCTCCGCCAGGACGTGCGCGGCGCCAAGGAGACGCTGTCGCGGCACGCGTACACCGACGTGCCGATGCCACCGCCGTTCCCCGACGCGCACGTCACGCGCGGTGACCTGGAGCGGCTGATCAGCGCCCCGCTCAACCGGGCCGTCGCGCTGGTGCTCGGCGCCGTCCGCAACACCGGGCTGAACCCGCGCCAGCTGGCCGGGATCTTCCTGGTCGGCGGGTCCAGCCGCATCCCGATGGTCGCCCGGCTGGTGATGGAGCAGTCCGGGGTCGTGCCGACGAGCATCGACCAGCCGGAGACCGTGGTCGCCCGCGGCGCGCTGCGGGCGGTGCACGTGGAGCAGCCCGTCCTGGCGGGACCCGTCCCGCCGGAGGACAGCACCCGCAAGATCACCCGGCGCATCGGCGCCGCCGAGGCCTACCGCGGCGCGTTCCCGTCGACACCCGCGCCGGGATTCCCGCAGCAGTCCGTCGTGCAGGTGGTGAAGGTCCCGGCAAAACGCCGTTCGCGCGTTCCGCTGCTCATCGGCGGAGCCGTTCTGCTGGTCGCGGTGATAGGTGGTTCGGTCGCCTATGCGCTCACCAAGAAAGATTCCCCGAATACCGGGGGATCGAGCGGTTCGCAAACAGCGCCGTCCGGCAAGCCGATAGCGATGTACGACTACAGCTTCACCGCGCCCGCCGAATGGGAGCAGTCCGGCGGTGATCCCGCGTCCAGGAAGGTGCAGTTGCGCCCTCCCGGCGGGGAAACCACGAAGGACGTCATCGCCGTGCAAGAGCAAAAGCTCACCTACGACGCCTCGGCCGATCGCGATCGGGCCGTGGGCGAACTGCGGGCCGAGTACGAAAAAGCGCAGAACCTCGCCGATTTCACCCCGTCGACGCGCTTCGCCGACAAGGATGTCGTCTACTACCGGGAACGGCCGCAGGGCCTGACCATCGACTGGTACATCGTGCTCAAGGGCGACGCGCAGGTCAGCGTCGGTTGCCAGTACACGCCTGCGGGCGAGGCGCGGGTGCGCGCGGCGTGCGAGCAGGTGGTCCGCACGATGACCGTGACCGGCTGATCCAGCAGGAGGATTCGGCATGACCTCGGAAGCGTTCGCCCGGTTCCGCGCGGACCTCGCGGCGGCGGTCACCAGGGGGCGCCGAGCCGCGTCCGACGCCGGGGCGCGCAACGGGGCCGCTCGCGACCGCAACCGCGAACTGGCCGAGCGGGCCAGGGCGAAGCGGGCCGAGCCGGGCGGGCAGGCGACGTCCCCGGACGTGCGCCGGGTGGCCGAGGGCTTCCGCGAGGAGCGCGGCCTGCCCGTCGAGAAGTTCCCCGAAGTGGCCGAAACGTTTGCTCCCGAAAAGCCTTCTGACGCAAATGCAAATGTTGCGCCGAACACCCTGAGTTCGCGCCCGGCCCCCGGCCCGAGGGGTCAACTTCCGCGCGGCGGTCACGATGACGAGGACTTTTCGCAAGGGCAAATACTTTACTGACCGTGGTGGGTTCCCCCGGCACCGTTCACTAGAGCAACTGTTTCGAGGGAAGTCGCGACAAGGGGGAACCGGCATGGCACTGTGTCCGTCGTAGGGGCAGTGCAAGCCGAGAACGTGCGGCCCGAAGAGTGACGACGTAGGGGGTTTTCCCAATGGCAAGGCTTTCAACCGGTAGCCAGGAACTGTTGACCGCTGGTCAGGACATCGTCAACACAGGCGACACCATCGACGGCATCCTGAAGAGCCTCAACGGCATCATCGACAGCATCGGCCACCAGTGGCAGGGTTCCGCCAAGGACGCGTTCATGACGCTGAACACGCGGTTCGACGAGGACGCCAAGAAGCTGAACCAGGCGCTGAAGGAAATCGCCGAGCAGATGACCGGTGGCGCGAACCTGTACATCCAGCAGCAGGAAGAGCAGGCGCAGGCGATGAGCAGCGTGGCGAGCCGTCTC
>DATMCA010001446.1:0-3752 GCA_035559015.1 Umezawaea sp.
TGTCGACGCTGACCCGCAAGGACGGCACCAAGCAGTTGACCGTCGCGGGTTGGGCGCTCTACGAGTTCGCCAAGGACACCGGCCCCGGTGACACCAAGGGCCAGGGCGTCGGCGGCGTGTGGTTCGCCGCGACGCCGGAGGGCAAGAAGGCCGGGCAGGCCGCCGGACCGGCGCTCGCGACCGCGGTCGTCCCCGGCCTCGGCACCGTGCTGACCAGCGGTGCGGGCCTGACCGTGTACCGCTTCGACAAGGACACCCCGAGCCCGTCGGCCTCCAACTGCGACGCGGACTGCGTGAAGAAGTTCCCGCCGGTGCTCACGACGTCGGACGACGTGCAGGTGCAGGGCGTGGACAAGTCCGTGCTCGGCACGGTGGTCCGCCCGGACGGCAGCAAGCAGGTCACCGCCAAGGGCTGGCCGCTGTACACCTCGGTCGAGGACAAGGCCCCCGGTGACGCCAAGAGCCAGGGCTTCAAGGACACGTGGTTCGCGGCGTCCCCGGACGGCCAGAAGGCCACGGAGAACAAGGAACTCGCGCTGACCACGGCGTCCGTCGGCGCCCTCGGCACCGTGCTGACCGACAAGGGCGGCATGACCCTCTACACGTTCGACAAGGACACCGCGGACGTCTCCAACTGCTCCGGCGACTGCGCGGTCACGTGGCCGCCCGCCCTCGTGCCCTCGGACAACTTCGCGGTGCAGGGCGTCGACAAGGTCCTGGTCAGCACGATCACCCGTGCGGACGGCGGCAAGCAGCTCACCATCAAGGGCAAGCCGCTGTACACCTTCGCGCAGGACAAGGTCTGCGGCGAGGCCAAGGGCCAGGGCGTCGGCGGCGTCTGGTTCGTCTCCACCCCGGACGGCAACAAGGTCACGGGCTAGTCGCACCGAACGGAAGGGCCCGCCCGGCGAACTCGTCGGGCGGGCCTTTCCGCGTGGGTCAGCTTTCCCGGAAGTCGCTCGTGCCTCCCGCGTGGGTGCACTTCCAGCCGGGGAAGTCGTGGTTGACGCCTTCGTGGGTGGCCGAGATGTTGTAGTAGTCGCCGATCCTCGGCAGGTCAGCGGTGCTGAACTGCCCGGCCGAGAAGGTCCCGAACGAGGAGTAGGTGCCGGTGCCGCCGCTCAGCGAACCCTGGCCACCGGCGATCGGGACCACCTTGACCTTGGTGTAGCCGCCCTCCGGGAACTCCACCGCCCCGCCGCCGTCCTTCCTCGGCGCGGCCGAGGTCTCGCCCGAGGCGGTCATCGCGTCGCCCCCGCGAGCACGCGCCGCCGGTCGGTGACGCTCTGCTTGTGCTCCAGGGCGTTCGCCGCGGGCGTGTCGTTGACGACCCAGGCGTTGTTCTTGGTGAGGGTCGCCGTCATCGAGAACACGCCGTCCGGGAACCGGATGTCGGTCGGGTTGGTCATGGACGCGATGTCGAGCACCTCGCCCTGGGAGTAGGTGCCCGCGGCGAGGTAGTACACCGGGTGGGGCGTGAACGTCAGGTTGAGGTTCGGCTGGGCCTGCACGGCGAACGTGCCCGCCCCGGACATGCCGATGCCGACGCTGGACCGCCTCAACGGGACGTTCGGGTTCTCCGTGACGTACAGCGAGCCCACCTTCGCGCCGGGGAAGGGTGTCGACGTGAACTTGTACGCGTTGGGCGTCGGGTGCGAGAAACCGATCTGGTTGCCCGCCTTGGTGTCCGTCGAGACGCCGACGGTGCTCGGGTCCGCGGGCCAGGTCTGCGAGGCGTCGAAGTAGACGCCGGGGATGAGTTCCCCGGTCTCCGACCAGACGAACGAGTAGTCGACCGTCCAGCGGAAGATCACGGTCGTCGTCTCGTACGCGGGCTTGGCGAACCAGGCCAACGACTTGACGTTCGGGACCCCGAGATTGGGGTCCTCCTGGTACATGCACATGTCCACGAAGTTCGTGGAGTTGTTCACGACGCGGAGTGTGTACTGGGTTCCAGTCATGAATGCTCCCTGAGTGGAAGAATACTTTCGCCGGGTTTCGGTGGTGGGAAAAGGACGTGAAGACAATTCCGAAACCACCGGGGCCGCACTGTCGAATGCGCGTCTCCGGCCTGCTGGAACCGGGCCGCGACTTCGGGGTGCGGTCGGAAGTCTGCCGCAGTGAGCAGCGGTTTCGGTAGTAGTGGCACCCAATCGAGGATGGAGGCGGTCGGTGATCGCCGCCCAGGTCGAACGCCCGATGATGACGACAAAGTGTGGTGGGAGTCCCCGGTTCGGGTGAACTCGCGGTCAATTGTCAAAACTCTGCGAAGTGGTCTTTCGCACGTTGGTGCACGATCGTGGACGACATTCATCGAGGCCGCAATTGTGCGGATTGGGTGAAAAAGTTAATTCATTTTTCGCGAGATGATCGATGTCGCTATTCGAATTCGCCGAACTGGGCTGAACGGGTGAAGGAACTGCCGGACGGTCGTCCCGCGCCGACGAAAAGGCCCGCCCGGCGAACTCGCCGGGCGGGCCGTGGCTCTCGGGGAGCGGCTAGAAGACCAGGCTGAGCCCGGCGGCCATGATGAAGCCGACCACCGACAGCACGGTCTCCAGCACGGTCCACGTCTGGAGCGTCTCCTTGACCGACAGGCCGAAGTACCGCGACACGATCCAGAAGCCGCCGTCGTTCACGTGCGACGCGATGATCGAGCCCGACGCGATCGACATGACCAGCAGCGCCAGCTGGGGCTGCGAGTAGTTCAGGTCCGCCACGACCGGCGCGACGATGCCGGTGGTGGTGACGATCGCGACGGTGGCGGAGCCCTGCGCGATGCGCATGCCGCAGCTGATGACGTACGCCAGCGCGATCACCGGCAGACCCATGTCCGCCAACGACGTGGCGAGCACCTTGCCGACACCGGTCGCCGAGAGCACGGCGCCGAAGAAGCCGCCCGCGCCGACGACGAGCAGGATCATGCCGACCGGCCGGAGGGACTTGCCGGTCAGTTCGGTGAGCTGCTCGCGGGTCATGCCGCGGCGGTAGCCGAGCAGGTACGTGGCGAGCAGGACCGCGATGGTCAGCGCGACCGCGGGGGTGCCGAAGAACGTGAACACGCCGTAGAGCCGGGAACCCTTGGCCAGCAGGATGCTGCCGAACGTGCCCGCGAGGATCAGCACCAGCGGGATCGCGATGATCCCCAGCACCAGCCCGAGCGACGGCGGGTTCTTGACCTCGTTCTCGTCCTGGGCCTCCTGCGCGGCGGCCAGCATCTCCTCGGGCACCGGCACGTTGATGCGCTTGCCGATCCACGTGGAGTACAGGATGCCGCCGACGAACCACGCCGGGATCGCGCAGGCCAGGCCCATGATGATGATCCAGCCGAGGCCGACCTTCAGCAGACCCGCCGCGGCCACCGGGCCGGGGTGGGGAGGCATGAACGCGTGCATGACCGACAGGCCCGCGAGCAGCGGCATGGCGTACAGCACGATCGACTTGCCGCCCTGCTTGGCCGCCACGTAGACCAGCGGCGCCAGCACGAAGATGCCGATGTCGAAGAACACGGGGATTCCGAAGATCAGACCAAGCAGGCCCATCGCGATCGGGGCGCCCCGCTCGCCGAACACGCCAAGTAGCTTCTTCGTCAAAACATCTGCGCCGCCGGACCGTTCGAGAATCGCGCCCAGCACGGTGCCGAGACCGATGATCACGGCGATGTGTCCCAGAATGCTGCCGAAACCGGTCTCCAGCACGGAATCACCGCTCTTGATCGCGGTGCCAACGATGTCCTTGACCGGCAGCCCGGC
>DATMCA010001447.1:0-3572 GCA_035559015.1 Umezawaea sp.
GACGCCGGGTCGACGCCCTGCACGCGACCGGCGAGCGGTTGGCGCGGGACCACGACGTCGAGGTGATCAAGGGCGCTCGCATCGCGGCCCGGATGCCCGAGGGCCTGCTGCGCGTCTCCGGGGACACCGACGTCGTCGCGCCGGACCAGGCGGCGCTGTGGAGCTGCGTGCTGGACCTGCGGGAGCGGTTCGGCGCTGTGCCGCAGGGCGTCAACGTGCTCCAGACCGGCGAGGAGCTGCACGTCGTCGTGGCGCTGAAGTGGCCCGCCGAGGAGCCCGAGCTGGACAAGCCCATGGGCGCGGACGTCGCCACGTGCGCGTTCTGCGGCAACACCGCCGACGTGCCGGTGCGCGCGGGCCTTCCGGAGGACGACGACGTCCGCTCGCTGTTCGCGGTGGCCGAGGAACGCTTCCAACGCCGGTTCAAGCGCAAGGACATGCTGGACCTGGTCGTGCTGGCCGAGGTGCTCGACGCCCGGTTCGGCGACCGCCTGCCCGCCCTGGTCGCGGACACCGCCCACGAGCTGAACCTGGCCCCGGAACTGCTGAAGCTGCACCGCGGGACGACGCGGTGGGTGGACCTGCCGGACGGGTGGGACGACGTGGAGGCCGCGCTCGTCCCGGTGGCGGCGGAGGAGAAGCGGAGGCGGAAGTCGGGCACGACCGCGGTCCCCCGGCTGCGCTTCGGCTTCCCGCTGGACGACGTGCCCTCGGCGGAGCGGGGGGTGGAGCTGCACGAGTTCGGGGACACGCACCTGATGACGACCCCGATCGGCACCTGCCTGCTGGTGGACGACCCGGACATCCCCGAGGACCTGCACCGCGCCGCCGTGGAGCGGGTTCGGCCGGTGTCGGCGCGATGACCGGCGAACCGAGGCCGTTCCCCTTCTCCGACCCGGTGGGGCTCGCGATCGACCCCGTCTTCGCGGAACTGCGCGAGAACGAGCCGGTGTCCCGGATCAGGCTCCCCCACGGCGGTGACGCCTGGCTGCTCACCCGCTACGTCGACAACCGGGCGCTGCTCACCGACCGCCGGTTCAGCAGGGCCGCCGCGGCGGGACCCGCGATCCCCCGGCTGACGGTCGAACCGGCGGGTGGCTCGGCGCTGTCCATGATGGACGGTGCGAGCCACGCCCGGCTCCGCAGGCTCGTCGCGCCCTCGTTCTCGGTCCGCCGGATCGAACGGCTCCGACCGAGGATCGAGCGGCTGACCGAGGACCTGCTGACGTCGATGCTGGAGGCGGGGCCACCGGCGGAACTCCTGGAGTCCTTCGCGCTGCCGCTGCCGATCACGGTGATCTGGGAGCTGCTCGGCGTCCCGTCGGCGAACCGGGACCACTTCACCGGACTGGCTAGCAGGCTGCTGTCTTCGACGGCCTACACGCGGGAGCAGGTGCAGGACGCGGTCGACGAGCTGTCGGACTACCTGGCCGACGTGATCGCCGAGCGCCGCGCCGACCCCGGCGACGACCTCCTCAGCGAACTGGTGCACGCGCGGGACGTGGACGACCGGCTCAGCGAGCTGGAACTGGTCACGCTGTGCGGTTCCCTGCTCGGCGCGGGCTACGAGAACGTGGCCAACGCGATCGCGAACTTCACCGTGCTGCTGACCGAGAACCCCGCCCTGATGCCGCGGTTGCGGGCCGATCCGGCCCTCGTCCCGAACGCGGTCGAGGAGATGCTCCGCTACGCGATGGCCGGTCTCGGCGTGAGCGCTCCCCGGATCGCGATGGAGGACGTGGAGATCTCCGGCGTGCTGATCCGGCGCGGTGAGGCCGTGTTCGCCTCCCTGCCGTCGGCGAACCACGACCCCGAGGTGTTCGCCGACCCCGGTCGCGTCGACCTGGACCGCAGGACGACCGGGCACTTGGCGTTCGGCCACGGCCCGCACCTGTGCCTCGGCGCGGTGCTGGCCAGGGCGGAGCTGCGGATCGCGCTGGCCGCGATCGTCAGGCGGGTGCCGGGTCTGCGGTTGGCCGTACCGCTCGACGAGGTGCCGTGGAAGCTGGGCCTGACGGTCCGCGGACCACTGGCGCTCCCCGTCACGTGGTGACGCTGCGGGGGCACACCGACTTCCGGATGCTGTGGGCGGGCAACGCGGTCAGCCAGTTCGGCGTCCGGATCGGCGGGGTCGCGGCGCAACTGCTCGCGGTCGGCGTCCTGGCCGCGACGCCGTTCGAGGTCGGCCTCCTCAACGAGGCGCAGACGGTCGGCCTGCTGCTGATCGGGCTGCCCGCGGGCGCGTGGGTGGACCGGATGCGCAAGCGCGGGCTGATGATCTCGATGGACCTGTGCCGGGCGGCGCTGCTGGCCACCATCGCGGTCGCGGGCTGGGCCGGGGTGCTGTCCCTCGCCCACCTGCTGGTGGTGACGCTGGCGGTCGGGGTGGCGACGGTGTTCTTCGACGTGGCCCACCTGGCGTACCTGCCCGTCCTGGTTGGCCGGGACCAGTTGCTGGAGGGCAACGCGAAGCTCCAGACGAGCCAGTCCGTCGCCACGACCGCGGGCCCGGCGCTGGGTGGTTGGTCGGTCGGCGTGCTGGGGGCGGCGAACACGGTGCTGGCCACCAGCGTCGGGTTCCTGGTGTCGGCGTTCCAGCTCAACCGCATCCGGTCGGTCGAACCGGCGCCGGAGCGGCCCGCGACCCGCGACCTGGTCGGCGAGATCGGCGAGGGGCTCCGGCTGGTGTTCGGCGTGCCGACGTTGCGCGCCATCGCGTGCTGCACGGCCACCGCCAACCTCTTCCTCACGTTCCTGATCACGCTGAACGTGCTGTTCCTGAACCGCGAACTGGGGCTCTCGACGACCACGACGGGCCTGGTGCTGGCGGCGTCCGGCGTCGGCGGCTTCCTCGGCGCGGTGACCGGCCGGGCGCTGGTGTCCCGAGTCGGCCGCGCCCGGTCGTCGTGGCTGTCGCTGCTGCTCACCCAGCCGTTCGCGCTGCTGCTGCCGCTGACCGCTCCCGGCTGGCGGGTGGGCCTGTTCGTGGTGGGCTGGTTCGTCGTCGGGTTCGGCTCCACCGTCTACAACATCGCGCAGGTGACCTTCCGCCAGGCCGTGTGCCCCGACCGGCTCCTCGGCCGGATGAACGCCTCCAACCGGGTCGTCGTGTGGGGCACGATGCCGCTGGGCGGCGTCCTGGCCGGGCTGGTCGCGGAGGCAGCGGACGCGCGGACCGGCCTGTGGGTCGGGAGCGCGGGGCTCGCGGCGGCGGTGCTGTGGCTGCTGCTGTCCCCGCTGCGAACCCTGCGGGACGTGCCGACCGAAGGCCTTCCACAAATTTGACAGTGTTGACCTCGAACATTCGACACTGCCATTTCACCCGGCCGTGGAGTTACTTCTATCTCAGTTGAACCCAATTCCGTCGGGTAGCGGCGAGAACCGGCTCCTCCAGGAGCTTCACGACCTTGAGCGACTCCGGCCGTTCCGGCCTGCTGCGCCCGCGCCGCCAGTAGCTCACCGTCGATACGCTGACCTGCGCGCCGCGCCTGGCCAGGTGGTGCCGGACCTGCTCCAGGCTCAGCCCGCCGGCCTCGATCGCACGCGTGAGCGCGTTCCCGAAGTCCTCCGCC
>DATMCA010001448.1:0-2601 GCA_035559015.1 Umezawaea sp.
CAGGTGCAACACGGCGTGTAGGTCAAGCGCATTTCTGCTCTTGGCTGGCACGGCCAGTGCGGTATGTTCTGCGGTCGACGCGGCTGTAATCGGGGCACAGTGATCACGGGGTCGGGTCACTGCCTTGGGGCGGGGCAGTCATACGTCGGCACACCATGTACCCTCGGAGGACCCCATGAAGCTGCCCAGGATTGTTGCCCCGGCCGTAGCCGGCGCCTTGCTGCTCGGAACGGCGTTCACCGCGCCTTCAGCGGGCGCCCAGGGCAACCAGCAACTGGCGGACGGCCTGGTAACGGTAGTTTGTTGAGCGCGGTCTAAAGGCTGCGGGGTCTGCTGGCGGAGGCACCGCCATGACGAAGCGCCTGCCGTGTCCGCCAGCGCCGGGGCCACTCGAAGAGTACGCCGAGCAGTTCGATGGCAGCCTGGGCACGCTGGCCCAGCGGCGTGGCTTCCGGGAGTATCTCCACGGGCTGTTGCTGCCGCGCGATCGGCACAAGACGCTGACCGGGCTGGTCGGGACCGAGCCGGTCGTCGGGGCGCAGGCACCATCGGTTCAGCGGCTCCAGTTCTTCCTCTCCGAGTCGCCCTGGGACGCCGAGGCGATCAACCGGCGGCGGCTGGAGCTGCTGGCGGCCGATCCCGCGACGGCGCCGCACGCGGGCGGGGTCCTGGTGATCGACGACAGCGGCGATCGGAAGGCCGGCACCAAGACCGCCCACGTCGCGCGGCAGTACCTGGGCTCGATCGGGAAGGTGGACGGCGGGATCGTCGCCGTCACGAGCCTCTGGGCCGATGAGCGGATCTACTACCCGCTGCACCTGAGGCCGTACACGCCGGCCGCGCGGCTGCCGAAGGGCCGGGCCGATCCGGACTTCCACACGAAGCCCCAGCTCGCGGTCGAGTTGGTCGAGGCAGCCCGCAAGGCCGGGTTCTCGTTCCGCGCGGTCGTGGCCGACTGCTTCTACGGCGAGAACGCCACCTTCGAGGGAGGGCTGGCCGAGGCCGGCCTGCCGTACGTCGTGGCCTTGAAGCCGTCGTCGGGCATCTGGGCCCCGGCCGATGCAGTCCACACCCCGGAGGAGGCCGCGCGAGAGCTGCGGTGGAGCGGACCCGACGATCCGTGCGACTGGATGCCGGTGGTGCGGCGATTCCGAGACGGCCACGAGGAGACCTGGTGGGCGGCCGACCTCATCTACGGCCCTTACGGGCCGGACAAGGCCCGCCGCGTGGTCGTGGCGACGACCGACCCGGCCACCCTGCCGCCGCTGACGACCTGGTATCTCGCGACCAACCTGCCGCACCCCGACGCGCCGCATACGGATGGGGCAGCGTTTGCCCCGGCCGACCTGGCCGAGATCGTCCGGCTGTACGGCTTGAGGAATTGGGTCGAGCAGGGCTACAAGCAGCTCAAGCAGGAGCTGGGCTGGGCCGACTTCATGGTCCGCGCCGACCAGGCGATCCGGCGGCACTGGTACCTCGTCTTCTGCGCCTTCTCCTTCTGCTGGCGGGCCTGGTTCACGACCGGACCGCCGCCCGTCACGACGGAGCCCCCAGCGGCGGCCGACTCTGGCGCCTCCTCGCCACCGGAGCGGGGGGAAAATGGCCTCCGACCGGCCGGCGCCGCCGCGCCCGGTCTCCTGGCCGAGGACGCTCCGGCAGGTGCGCGGCTGGCTCGACCCGTGGACCTTCCTCTGGCGCTGCTGGCGCGCCTGGTCGAACGCGCCCCCGCCTCCAGAGCTACGCGCCCTCCTGGACGCCGTCGGCCAAGGCCACCCGCTCGACCTCTATCTCCGCAGCTAACAAACTACCGTCACAGCGGCTTGCCGATGAGTTGAGCCTTTTGTCAAGCTGTGGCCATGAGAGCGTACTCGGTGGACTTGCGGGAGCGTGTCGTGGCGGCCGTGGACGGCGGGATGGGTCGGGGCGAAGCGGTGCGAGTGTTCGGGGTGTCGCTCGCGACGATCAAGCGGTACCTCCAGCGGCGGCGGGAGACCGGTGGCCTGGCGCCATCACCGCGTCGTGGGCTGCCGTCGGTGAAGCTGGCGGGGTTGCGGATCGGGCTGGTGCCGCAACTCGAAGCGCATCCTGACGCGACGCTGGTCGAGCACTGTCGTCGGTGGGAAGCCGAACACGGGATGGCGGTGAGCGAGGCGACGATGAGTCGGGCGATCGCCGCGCTGGGCTGGACCCGCAAAAAAAGATGACCGCCTACCTGGAGCGCGACGAGGCGCAGCGAGCAGCCTGGCGCACGCGGATCGCGTCGGTCGACCCGACGCGGTTCATCTGGGTCGACGAGACCGGGAGCCATGTGGGGCTCGCGCCGACGTACGGTCGTGCTCCCCGGGGGATGCGGGCACGCGGAGCGGTCCCGCGCAACCGTGGGCGCGTCACCACGCTGATCGCCTCGCTCACCCTCGCGGGGATGGGGCCGGCCTTGATGCTCGAGGGCGGCGTCGACACCGACGCGTTCGCCGCCTACGTCACCCGCCTGCTCGCACCCACCGTCCGCCCTGGGCAGATCGTCGTGCTCGACAACCTGGCTGCTCATCATGCCGCACGCGTCCGATCAGCGATCGAATGCCGAGGGGCTGAAGTCTGGTT
>DATMCA010001449.1:0-4612 GCA_035559015.1 Umezawaea sp.
GCTGGCCAGCGCTCGGGCGCTGGCCGCGTCGAGCACCCCGGAGCAGGTCCGCGAGCTGGCGAAGACGCGTGGCGGTCAACTGCGGGCCAGGGGCGTGACGATGGACCTCGCGCCGGTCGTGGACACCAGCGCGCAGGACGACAACACGGTGATCGGCGACCGGTCCTGGAGCGCGGACCCGGCCATCGCCCGCACGTACGCCGCCGCGTTCGCCGCCGGGCTGCGGGACGCGGGGGTCCAGCCGGTGCTCAAGCACTTCCCCGGTCACGGCAACGCGAGCGGCGACTCCCACCAGGGCCTGGTCACCACGCCGCCGCTGGCCGACCTGAAGGCCAAGGACCTGCTGCCCTACCAGGACATCCAGGCCTACGGCCAGGTCGCCGTGATGGTCGGCCACCTCGACGTGCCCGGCCTGACGAACGGCACGCCCGCGACCCTCAGCCCGGCCGCGTACCAGCTGCTGCGCACCGAGTACAAGTTCGACGGCGTGGTCATGACCGACGACCTCGGCGCGATGAAGGCCGTGACGAACCTGGTCGACCTGCCCGAGGCCGTGCGGCAGGCCCTCGCCGCCGGCGCGGACGTGGCGCTGTGGTCGAGCGGCGGCCGGGTCGGCGAGGTGCTGGACGGCCTGGAGCAGGCGCTCGGCAACGGCGGCCTGGCCAAGGAGCGCGTGTCCGACGCGCTGCACCGCGTGCTGAGGTCCAAGGGCGCGTGCTGAGCAGGGATACCGCCCACCGCACCGTGTCCGGAGCGCTGGCCCGGCTGGACGACCGGGACCTCGCGGCGCTGCTGGAGGGCGCGACGCCGCTGGGCGCCGGGGTCGGCGGCACGTCGGCGTCGCTGCACGTCGAGGGCGTGCGGGTGTTCGTGAAGAAGGTGCCGCTGACGGACCTGGAGCTGCGGCCGGGGAACGTGCGGTCCACGGCGAACCTGTTCGGGCTGCCCACGTTCTTCCAGTACGGCATCGGGTCGGCGGGGTTCGGCGCGTGGCGGGAACTCGCCGTGCACGAGATGACCACGCGGTGGGTGCTGAGCGGCGAGCACGCCGGGTTCCCGCTGATGCACCACTGGCGGGTGCTGCCGGGCTCGTCGCCGACGCCCGAGGAGCACGGCGACCTGGAGCGGACGATCGCCTACTGGGGCGGTTCGGCGGGTGTGCGCGCCCGGTTCGAGGCGTTGCGCCGGTCGTCCGCGCACCTGGTGCTGTTCCTGGAGTTCGTGCCGCGGACCGTGCACGAGTGGCTGCTGGACCGGATCGCCGACGGCGGGGTGGACGCCGCGATCCCACTGGTGCACCGCGAACTCCGCACGACCGTGGACTTCCTGGCGTCGCGCGGGGTGCTGCACTTCGACGCGCACTTCGACAACCTGCTGACCGACGGCGAACGCCTCTACTTCGCGGACTTCGGGCTGGCCATCAGCACGGCCTTCGCCCTCTCCCCCGCCGAGTCGGACTTCTTCACCGCGCACCGCGATTACGACCGCTGCTACACGGTGTCCCACCTGCTCGGCTGGTTCGACCGCAACCTCGACCCGCTGCCCCCGTCGGCCGCGGCCCTGGCCAAGCGCTACCGCGCGGTCGCGGACACGATCGGCCCGTACTACCAGCAGTTGCAACGCCCCGACCGCGACACCCGCTACCCCACCGCCGCGCTGGAACGCGCGTGGGAGTTGCCGGAGGGCTCCGAGGCGGGGAGGGTGTGGCGATGAGCACCTCGGAGGAGCGGGACGGCGTCGCGCTGACCAACCTGGACCAGCCGTTGTTCGACGGGTCCGAGGCGACCAAGCGCGACCTGGTCGACTACCTGGACGCGGTGTCGGACAAGATCGTCCCGGTGCTGGCCGACCGGCCGCTGTCGGTGATGCGCGTGCGGCCCGGCCAGGCGCCGTTCATGCAGAAGAACCTGCCGAAGTACACCCCGGAGTGGGTGCGCAGGCAGCCGATCTGGGCCGAGGCGTCGAAGCGGGAGATCTCCTACGGGGTGTGCGACGACCGGCGGACGCTGCTGTGGTGCGCGAACCAGCGCGCGGTCGAGTACCACCCGACGCTGTACCCGCGCGACCAGTGGAACCACCCGACGCACCTCGTGCTGGACCTGGACCCGCCGGAGGAGGACGCGTTCCACCTCGCCGTCCAGGCGGCGCACCTGGTGCGGCGGGCGCTGGCCGACTCCGGGCTGGAGGGCGCGGTGAAGACCAGCGGCGCCAAGGGCGTGCACGTGTTCGTGCCGATCGTGGACGCGCCGGCGGACGACGTGGCCGCCGCGTGCCGGGCGCTCGCCGCCCGCGCCGAACGGCTGGACCCCGACGTGGCGACGACGGCGTTCATCGTGGAAGACCGCCACGGCAAGGTGTTCCTCGACTCGACCCGCGCGGGCGGCGCGACCGTCGCCGCCGCGTACAGCCCCCGGCTGCGCCCCGGCGCGCCGGTCTCGTTCCCGGTGTCGTGGGACGACCTGGACACCGTGTCCCCCGGCGACTTCACCCTCCGCACGGCCGCCGGCCTGCTCGGCGACCGCGACCCGTGGGCCGAGTCCATGCCCGCGCCGCAGGAACTGGGCGCGGACCTGATCGCGGAGGGCCACACCATCCCGGTCGCCCGCGTCCAGGCGATGCACGAGGGCAAGCGCCGGGCGAAGGCCCGCCGCGGCGAGTAGCCGGCCCCGTTCGAGGCCGGCGCCGCCT
The DNA here is from genome assembly GCA_035559015.1 of Umezawaea sp. Taxonomy (GTDB): domain Bacteria; phylum Actinomycetota; class Actinomycetes; order Mycobacteriales; family Pseudonocardiaceae; genus Umezawaea. Next base: position 2,689 of record DATMCA010001449.1, read on the forward strand.
TCCTCAGCCGGACGCCGACGCGTTGTACCCGTCGACGAGCACCCGCAGGTTCGCCCCCACGAGATCACCGCTCCCCGGCGTGATCGTCACCGCCCGGCTCTCACCCGGCAGCAGCCACAGGTAGTTGTCGCTGTACAGGGCGGGCAGCACGCGATCACCCGTTCGCTTGTCCCGCAACGACAACCGCAGCATCGACGCGACGACCTGCCCCTCGTTGCGCACGGTCGTCGTCACCTTCTCCCGCGTGGCGACGGTCCGCACCGACAGGCGCGGCCGGGCCAGGCCGTTCAGCGCCCGCATGTCGGTCGCCGCGCGGTACCGCCAGTAGACGTTCTCCGACAACACCTCCCCGTCGCCGCCGAGGAACCTCAACCGCAGCAGGTGCAACGCGGGCAGACCGTCCCCGAACGGCACCTCGAACGCGGGCGCGGTCGACGACGGCCCGGCCTCCACCGCCTGCCGGAAGTCCCCGAGCGGCTTGCCCGCGAGGTCGAACAGCTCGCCCACGACGGTGCCCGCGACCCCTCCCGCGGTGTGGTTGGCCACGATCACCCGCCACCCGACGGGATCGGCCTGGACGTGGACGACCTCGCAGCCCTTGCGCGCCCCGTAGTACGAGCCGTTGACGTCCAGGTCGTAGTCGTAGGTCTGCCAGACCGTGCTGTGCCAGGCGGGGTGCGACATCCACAGCAGCAACGCGCTGGCGTCCTCCCACAGGTTCGCGTTCCACGCCTCGAACATCGCCCGCATGCTCTCGTAGTTCACGAACTGCGCCTTGCGGCAGAACTCCTCCAGCCCGCTGGACGACCCCAACCGCTCGTCGATGGCGGCGAGGTAGGTCTCCGGGTGCTGGTTGCCGACGGTGGACCAGTCGTGGTGGTACCACGGCAACCCGATGGGCCACCCCGGATCGCCCTCGCCGACGAGGTTCCGCATACTCTCGACCACCGGGATCGTCGGGATGCCGATCTCGGTGTGGAAGCCGAAGCCCGCCGTGTCGTAGGTGTTGCGGTCGAAGTACTTCGCCGGGTCCACCCAGTAGTACGGCCCGTGCCCGGACACGAACCCGGCCGCCGAGTCGGGCAGGTAGAGGACCTCGTCGTCCTCCTCGTCGATCGCCTTCCGGATCCCCTCGTCGATCGGGGCGGGTGGGTGCTGCTCGTTGGCCGCGCACCAGATCACGATGCACGGGTGCGTCCGGTAGCGGACGATCGTGTCGCGGGCGATGTCCACGTAGCCGGGCGGGTTCTCCAGGAACGGCCCGGCTTCCCAGAAGTCGTTCCACACCAGGATCCCGTTGGCGTCGCACGCCGAGTAGAACTCCTCGCGCGTGCTCGACCCGATCCAGTTGCGGATCATCGTGAAGTTCATGTCCCGGTGCATCCCGATGACCGCGTCCATCCAGTCCGCGTCGACCCGGCGCAGCAGCTCGTCCCAGCCCCAGTTGCCGCCGCGGCAGAACACCCGCACACCGTTGACGCTGATCTTCAACGGCACGGGCGCGTTGTCGACCGCATGCACGTCGGTCCAGGTCCGCCCGTCGTCGGACACCTGGATGGTGAAGTCCACGGCGTAGGCCGTCTCCCACACCAGCGACAGCCGGTCGAACGCGACGACGGCGCCGAGGTCCACCTGGATCCACTCGCCGTCGCGGTACTCCGACGACCAGCGCGTGCCCGCGTCGCCGTCGACCGCGTTGCCCGCCGGGTTCCACTGGTTGTCCTGGGACGACGCGGAAGCCGTCTTCCCGCGTGCCAGGTCGACGGCGGGAGCAGCACTGTCCACGATGGACAGCGTCCAGAGCGAGAACCCCCACCCGGTGGCGCGTCGACCGCACTGGACCCGCATGAACCTCGCCCGCTGCCGGGAGAAGTCGACGGTCTGCGGCGCGGTGTTGGTGGCCGGGTCCACCTTGATCGGCAGG
>DATMCA010001450.1:0-5097 GCA_035559015.1 Umezawaea sp.
GTCCGCACGCCCGGCGTGGCGCCGTCGTCCAGCACCTGCCAGGCGTACGCGATGAGGAACACGACCGCCAGCCCCGTCAGAGGCCACTCGGCGCGCGCCTCCCACTCGGCGAGGCGACGTTCGTCTGCTTGGAGCATCGCCCCATAGTGAACGGTGGACCTGCGGTTTTCCAGTGGTTCAGGTCATCCGGTTCAGGTCTTCGAGCGCCCCTTGATCGCCCCGTAGGCGGCGGTGCCGAGGAACAGCACCCCACCGACGACGGCCAACCAGAACACTCCCTTGATCACAGCGCCGAGGATCGTCAGCGCCAACCAGATCGCCAACAGCACCGCGATGATCCGGACCATAGTGCGCCTCCCCCTGAGAGTCTCTTACTTCGTGAACGATCGCGGCCACCGGGAAGTTCCACGGACCGGCCGCGACTTGAGCCGCCGCGGCCCTCGGAGGTGCCCTCCGAGCCCGAGGTGATCAGTACCCCTGGTACCCGCCGCCACCGGCCATGGACGCCAACCCGGGATGCCCTTCGAACCCGCCGTACCGCGAGAACGTGTAGCGGACACCGGCGATGATGTTGTCCACCGGGTTGTAGATGTCGTCGTGCCCCGGCAGCTTGTGGGCCTGGAACGTCGGGTCGATGCACTGCATCAACCCCTTCGACGGCGTCCCGGCGGCGGCGTTGGAGTCCCAGTCGTTGATCGCGTGCGGATTCCCGCCGGACTCCTTCTCGATGATCGTCCAGATCTCGTCGATGTTCTCCTCGGTGACCGGGATCCCGTTGGCCTGCAGGATCTTGATGGCTTCCCGGATCCACTGGTCGACGTTGCCGGGCGGCGGCCCGCTGGACGGGGGCGGTCCGCTGGACCCGAACCCGCCGAAGCCACCACCTCCACCGCCACCGCCACCGGAGCCACCGCCGGATCCGCCACCGAACCCGCCGCCGGAGCCGCCACCGGAGGACCCGCCCGACGACCCACCGGACGAAGACCCCCCGCCCTGCTGAGCGGGCGCCGGAGCCTCCTGGGCCACCGGTGGCGCGGCACTGGCCGCCACGGTCTGGGCCTCGGCCACGGGCGCCCACACGACCGGGTTCCCCGGCGAGGGCACGAACACCTGCACCCCGGGATCCGCCATCGTCGAGAACTTCGGCGCGATCCCCGAAGCCCGCCCCTTCAACGCTCCCGCCGCCGAGCTCAACGCGCTCTCGGCGGCCTCGATCACCGGCACGGCGTCCCCGGCCGCGTCGGCGCACAACTCCCGGATCATCCCGTCCACGTCCTCGGGGGGCATGGCCGCGTTCCGCGCCCGCGTCGCCCGAGCGGCGCTCAGCAGATCCTCGCAAATCCGCGTGATCGAGGTCTTCGCCGTCTCCAACGCCCCGGCCACCGATTCCAGATCGGCGGCGGCATTCGTCAACGCGTCCTTCAGCGAAGCGCCGGACTTGCCGAATTCGCCCATGTAGGCCACGAACCCGTCGGCCGACGTGCCCTCCCAGGCGCCGTCGAGCCGGCTCACCGACTGCTGCACCGCGTTCCCGCTGTCGCCGCACTTCGTCGCGGCGTCTTTCCACCGGGTGGCGATGTCGCGGACCGCCTCGGGTCGCGCCGTGTCGACCTTCTCCGCCAGTGCGGCGACCGCCTGCCCGCCGGGCAGGGCCGCCACCTCGTCCTTCGCGCTCATCGGTCACACCATCCGGAAGTTGTCGGCACCCTGGTCGTCGATGTCCGCGACGGCCTGCTGGATCGTGTCGAGCGCCCGTTCCACCTTGCCCAGCAGGGTTTCGGCGGCGGCGAACTCGGTGCCCGCGGCTTCGTCGACGCTCGACGCGGCGGACGCAACGCCACCGGAACCGGCCAATTTGCCGAAGATGTCCGGATTTCCGTAGAGGTCGCTGAAACCGTCCCCCACCGCGCCGAATTGCCCGGCCTGGCTGGACGCCGTACTACGGCACTGGTCCATCGCTTCGGCGTTGAACTTCGCGACCACTACACCGACCCCCTTGAACAGTCCGTCTCGAATGCTAGAGCCGTTCCGCGACGCGGACGCGGTTTATCGGGCAAAGTCATCCGTCGAGGGCATTCAGCAACGCCCCGATCCGGGCACGCAGCACGACGTCGTCGGCGGCCGTGCCGTCCGCGAGGTGACGACCCGCGGCCGTGTCGTGGAAGTCGACGAAGTCCGTCGCCCGGCGACGCCGTCCGCCGCGGTCGAGCACGGCGGCCCCGAACTGGCCGCTGAGCCTGCTGCCCGCGGTGAACGGCGGCACCAGCCCGACCAGTTCCGCTACCGGGTCGCCCGCCAGGTCGCGGACGCTCAACTCGTGACCGGTCAACACCGCGAGCACGCCACCACCGCCGGCCGTTCCCGCCAGCGCCCGCACCGCCGACCGACCGATGCCGAGCCGCAGGTCCGCCGCACGGGGCGGGTTCGCGAGCAGCTTGAACGCGGACGCGAGCCACGGCTCGACCTCGTTGCCGCGCACCAGGTCCAGTTCGGCGAGTTCGGCCCACGCCGCGGTCCTGGTCAGCGGATCGTGCTGGACGTGCAGGACGATCGGCATCGCGCCGAGGTCGAGGTGGGCCCACACCGCCGAGTAGGCGGTGGAGCTCATGGTCTGTCGTACTGGGGTCACCAGACGTCACTCCCGATGGCGGCGGGCGTGTCTCCGGCCCCCCGAGCCCGCACTGGGATCGACGCGGTGGCGCCCGGCGCGGTTCCCCGGTCAGACCTCTTCCAGCAACTCCCGGACGCAGCCCGCCAGGCGGGTGTTGTCGACGGGCGTGATCGTGCTCCAGTTCCGGCCGTCCGTGCTGGGGCGGACCAGGTGCAGGAAGCGGCCGGAGGTCGTGTCGTGGAACGCCACCACCCGGTCAGCGCGCACCGGCGGACCGCTGCGCTGCGCGCGTTCCACGCCGAACTGGCCGCGCGTGCCCATGCCGTCCGCCATCCGCGCCAACTCCTGCGCGTCGCTGAGCGGCAAACCCTTGCGCTCCAACGCGAGCACCAGCTTCTCCGGGTTCCGCCCGGCCTCGTCGGACGCCGCGCGCAGCACGTCGTTCGGCAGGCTGATCGACCGCCCGAAGCCCGCGGGCATGTCACCCGCGACGGATACCGCCGCTTCCGCCAGCGCACTGCCGCGTGACTCGATCAGCCACACCTCGGCCCCGTCGACGACGGCCAGCACCGCGTCATCGCCCGCGGCCGCCGCCAACCCCTTGATCTTCCGCCCGTTGGCCCAGATCCAGATGTCGATCGAGACCTGCGGATTTCCCAGCAGCGCCAGGGTGTCCGCGATCTCGGACGTGACCCGACCCCCGCGGGCCAGGCCACGTCCTTCGAGCGACGCCCAGGCGTTCCGCACGAACTCAGCGCGTTCCGCGTGCGTGATCCCGGGGCTCGGCACGTCCAGGGCGACGTTCCGCCGCGTCAGGCGGGCGGCCTCCCACACGACGTCGAACTCCAGGGTGGAAAGGACGACCGAGCCCGGAGATGTCACTTGTCCTGGGGTTCCTCACCGATGACGGACTGCACGACCATCCGATCGTCGCCGAAGACGTCGTCCGAGTCGACCCCGTACTTGCGCACGTGCTCGTCGTCCTCGTCACCCTCGGCGCCCCGCCCGCCGGCAGCGGCGGCGGGCTGCATCATCGACCCGGCCCCACCGCGCACACCCCGACCGGCCGCCCCGGCCCCGGCGGCGGTTCCCCGGCTGGCGCGCTCCTCACCGTCGACCGGCATCCCGGCGGCACCGGACTTGCCCGCGCCACCGATCGTCCCGTTGCCACCGACACCCGGCACGCCGGGCTTGACCACGGGAACCTTCGGCGCGGCACCGGTTCCGGGCCCGCCGGCCCCGCGGATGACCCGCGCCCCCTTGGCCCCGGCCGCCACCGCACCCAGCCCGGCCGCTCCGGCCAACCCGAGACCGATGCCCAGACCCGGCCCGAGCCCGCCACCGACCCTGGGGACGCCCGCCGCGGCGGGCGGGTTGACGACCGTGCCGAGGCCGGGCAGCGGGGGCGTGATGCCCGTGCCACCACCGGGTGGCAGCACCGGGGGCAGTTGGGTGCCGCCGCCGGGAAGTTGCGTGGGAGGCAGAACGCTGCCACCAGGGACGCCGCCGACACCACCGACCGGCGAGCCCACGCTGCTGCCACCGGGGATTCCGGGGGTAGCGGAGCCGATGCCGGGGATACCGGTGCCCACGGGAGCGCCGACGGTGGACGAGGTGCTGGTGACCTCGAAGTTCGGCGGCTGACCGGGGACCTGGAACTGGTTCAGCGCGTCCCGGCTCGCGTCCGTGTACTGGTTCAGCCCGCGAATCGTCTGCTCACGCGCCGCGTTGGTCTCCTTGACCTCCTGCGCGTGATCGGTCTCGTAGCCGAAGAACCCGCCGACGTCGTCGACCAACGAGGTCTCCGTGTCACCCCGCAACTTGTCGGGCTCGGGCATCCCGTCCCGCGAGTCGCTGTAGGAAGCACTCTGCACAGCCGTCGCCTGCGCGTTCGTCTGCCCGGAATCCACGCTCTCATCCGCGTAGTCCGCCTGCGCGGTGATCGTCTTCCCCGCGTTGTCCCCCGCAGCCCCCTGCCACGCGATCCCGAGCTTCCCGAGCTCCTTGCGCAACACCTCGTCGGTGTCGGCGAGGCTCTGCGCCAACGTCCGGAGCGCGTGGGAGGCCTCGGTGAACTTCTGCGCCCCGTCACCGGACTTGAACTTCGTGACGAGCTGCGCCAGTGCCGGGTTGTCGTAGCCCTCGAAGCGGTGGTCAGTTATGTCCTTGTAGCCGCCCATGACTCCCTCTCACTTCAAGGTCTGCAACGTGGCGAGCGCCATCTCCGCACCCTGCTTCGCGTTCTGGCACATCTGGTCCTGCGTGAAGCCGTCACCGATGGGGAGGAACTGCACGAAGAGCTGCTGCCCATCAGCGACGTCGACCGTGACGACGCAGTCGCCCTTCGAGGTGCCCTTCAGCTTGATCTGGTAGGCCGAGAAACCCGCGACCTGCGCCTGGGTGACGTCGAGGTTCCCCCCGCCCTGCCAGTACTCGACCCCGCGGTCCACGACCAACGAGACGCTGTAGCTGAAGATCTGCGTCCC
>DATMCA010001451.1:0-2448 GCA_035559015.1 Umezawaea sp.
ACCGGGTGGTTGACGCCGGGGAATAGGGGGTAGCCACCCCTCAGAGAGGAGGCGGTCATGGACAGCACTGTGCGTGAAGCGTCGACGGCTCAACTCGTCGGCCAACTGTCGGAACAGGTCAGCAGGCTGGCGCGGGAAGAGATCAAGCTCGCGGTGGCGGAGGTGCAGGCGAAGGGCAAGAAGGTCGGTGTCGGAGCGGGCCTGTTCGGTGGCGCGGGCGTGCTCGCGTGGTTCGGCGTGATGTCGCTCATCGCGGGACTCGTGCTGCTCCTGGCCACGGTGATGGCCCCGTGGCTGGCCGCCTTCGTCGTCGCGGTCGGCGTGTTCGTGATCGCCGGGATCGTCGCGCTGATCGGCAAGAAGCAGTTGGACAAGGGCACCCCGCCCGTTCCGGAAGAGGCGATCCAGGGCGTGAAGCAGGACATCGCCACGGTCAGTGAGAGGGCACATCGATGAGCGGCCAGAAGGAAGTCCCCACCGACCCGGCGCTGCTGCGCGCCGACATCGAGAAGACCCGCAGAGAACTCGGTGACACCGTGGAGGCGTTGGCGCACAAGGCGGACGTGCCCGCACGGGCGAAGGCCAAAGCCGCCGGGACCGCCGCGAACGTGGGCGAGAAGGCCGCCGAGACGGCGCAGCAGGTGAAGGTCAAGGGCAAGGAAGCGGGCGCGAAGGCCGCCGAGACGGCCGCCCAGGTGGGCGCGAAGGCCGCCGACACCGCGCAGCAGGTGAAGGCCAAGGCCGCGACGGTCACCGCGCAGGCCGTGGACGCCATCCCGCCGCAGGTCCGCGTCAAGGCCGACGAGGTGCGGGCGAAGGCGTCCGAGGCCGCGGCGCACGTGGTCGACGCCATCCCGCCGCAGGTCAAGGCGAAGGCCGACCAGGCCGTGAACGCGCTGCCCGAACCCGTCGCGAACCAGGCCCGCAGGCACCCGGCCGTCACGGCGGGCATCGTCGGGGCCGTGCTGTTCGTGCTGTGGAAGCTCATCCGGGGGAGGGCGTCGTGAACAAGATCATCTACCGCCCGCTCGGCATGGCGGTGAGCGTGCTCGGCGGTGTGCTGGCCGGGAAGGCGTTCGGGCAGGTCTGGAAGCTCATCAGCGGCGACAAGGAAGCGCCGACCCCGACGCAGCAGGACCGCAAGTGGTCCGAGGTGCTGCTCGCAGCGACCGTGCAGGGTGCGATCTTCGGCCTGGTCAAGGCCGCGATCGACCGCGGTGGCGCCACCGGCTACGACAAGTTGACCGGCGAGTGGCCCGGCGACAAGCGGGACATGGACTGACTGACCGCTCCACCACTGGGGAACGCCCGGTCCGCCTTCGCGGTCCGGGCGTTCCTCGTCGTTTACCCGGTTGGCGGTCTTGACAGGAGGTCCGACTGGGCGCAGTTTGTTGCGTGTGACGGAACGCTGTGCGTGCTGCGCAACGACCAACGGCCCGGCAAGAACTTGAACACGCAACTACCATTGCCGTTGGCAGCACCACCAGTGACCGAGGAGCACCCCATGCCACAACCAGAGGGCGCCGAACTCGACGCCGTCCGCACCCGTCGTGACGAACTGCGGAACAAGTACCTCAAGCCCCTCGCCGACCGGGGCCCCTCGCCGACGCGGGGCGTGCACCACATCGCGCTGATCTGCCGGGACGTCGAGACGACGATCAACTTCTACCAGGGGTTCCTCGGGTTCCCGCTGGTGGAACTGGTGGAGAACCGCGACTACGCGGGCTCCAGCCACTTCTTCTTCGACATCGGCCACCGCAACCTGCTGGGGTTCTTCGACTTCCCCGGCCACGACCACCCCGACTTCAGCGAGACCATCGGCGCCGTGCAGCACCTGGCGCTGTCGGTGTCCGCGAAGCAGTTCGCCGCGGCGAAGGCCACTTTGGACGCCGAGGGCGTCGAGTACCTGGGCCCGGACCGGGGCGTGGACGACAGCCTGTACTTCCGCGACCCGAACGGCGTGGGCATCGAGTTCTACCGCGAGGACCTGGGTGTCTTCGACGGCGAACGCCTGGTTGACTGATCGACTTCAAGTACGACGACGTGCGGCGAAAACGGAGGACGACGTGGCGCAGGAAGTCAGCGGTGTGATCGCTCGGGGCAAGGGTCTGCCGGTCGAGTTGACGACCATCGTGATCCCGGACCCCGGGCCCGGCGAGGCGGTGGTGCGCGTGCAGGCCTGCGGGGTCTGCCACACCGACCTGCACTACCGCGAGGGCGGCATCAACGACGAGTTCCCGTTCCTGCTGGGCCACGAGGCCGCGGGGGTCGTGGAGCAGGTCGGCGAGGGCGTCACGGACCTCGAACCCGGCGACTTCGTCGTGCTGAACTGGCGCGCGGTCTGCGGTTCGTGCCGGGCGTGCAAGCGCGGCAAGCAGTGGTACAGCTTCAACACGCCCAACGCGGCCCAGCCGATGACGTTGAAGGACGGCACCGCGCTGTCCCCCG
>DATMCA010001452.1:0-2813 GCA_035559015.1 Umezawaea sp.
CAATTCGCCGGGCATGCCGTAGAAACGCCCGCCTACACCGAGGCATTCGCTGAGTTGAGTCGAGTAGCGCTCACCCGCGGACGCCACCCGCGCCACAGCCACCGGGGGATCCACACAGGAGGGCAGGTTCACGGTCTCGTCGACCTTGCGGGCCAACAGCCAGGCGGCCAGGTCAGTGCCGATAGTCGAATCGACCAGCGGTTGCACATCGATCCAGCAGTTCGTCTGACGCAGGGTCGGCGTTCGGAAGTAGCCGACCTCGACCCCGTGACCGCCGCGGCGGATCGCTTCGGAGAGTTGTTCACGAGCGGAGTACCACAACGCTCGCACAACGTTGCCCGCCGATACCCGCAGCACGGCTTCCACAGGTGTCGAGGTCACTAGGTGGGGATGACGTTCCAGGAGCGATCGCAGCTCTCCCTCTTCACCGCCCGTTTCCTCCCAAGCTCCGGACACGGCCTTCCAGCCGAGAGCGCCACCAGCTGCGGTCAAAGCCCTCAGGATCGCGCGCAACCTCTTGGAGCCCCCGCACCACAGCGGTGTGCCGGAGGCGCCCAGAACGAGGATCGGACTCCTCGCACCGTGACCGGAGTCCGATTCCTGCTCTCCATCCGCGTCGATACCCGCCACGCTCAGGTCGAGTATCCGAGGGTCCGCGTCGGGGAAGACCACGATGATGGAAATCGGGTGCGGAATGTCGCTGGCCGCCTCCAGCGCACGCGCCAACGCCGCTTCCAGAGCGACGTCGGTGAGCTGCTCACCCGCCCTTCGGACCGGGATGGTCGCGACGACCCCCACGACGCGCTGGTCCTCCTGCGCACAGCGCGCGGCTGTGCGCAGTGAAGCGCGATCGTCGTCTCCCATGCCGTGAACCGGGTCGAAGTCGCACGCCACGATCTCCAGCTTGGCGTCCACGTCCGAACTGGACCGGCCCGACCACGCCGCCCCGAGATCGCGGGAAGCCGCCCTCTCGATCACCAAGGTGATTTCGACCAGTGTGCCCGGCACGACCACCGTGCGAGGTTCGACGAAATCAACACCATCAGGACCGGAGTACGACTTGCCCGCGGTCGCTCCCGCGCTGCTCACCTTCACGATTCCGCGGTAGCCCCGCACCAGTCGAGCGATTCGCCAGAGCCCGTTCATTTCCCTGCGCGGACTTTCGTGCTCGGTCGGTCTCCTTTCGAAAGCGTTGCGAATAACTTCCTGGGCGCGGCTTTCCCCGATGGGACCGGGAGCACGCACCATCCCACTCCCCGAGTCTCCGACGAGCAGTTCCAGCACCTGGCGACCCGCGTCCTCTCCCAGCGAGTCGATCAGCACCTTCGTAGGCGCGGACCCATGAGCGCGCCGCGACACGAACAGGCTCTCCCCCACCAGAACCGCCGCGACCAACGCATAGGGCTCTCCTCGAAGCCCTTGAGATGAATGCAAACCGACGTTCTCGACGAGTTCCGTCATCAGCGCGTGCGTCACGGCACGGGCGTCCACCGCCGACAGACCCATGTCGGACAGCCGTCTCACGGAATTCGCCCGCGCGTCCTCCACCCCCGCACCCACCCCGGTCTGGTGGTGAACCCAGCGGAACGGCAGGAGGCGCCGATGACGGAGTTGTTCGTTCTCGGGCAGAGGGTTGGCCCCGCTCCTCGTGCTGTTCGGCGACACCTCATCCACGCCACCCAGTGCTCCCTCGGCATCGCGGACGATCACCGCACCCTCCGGCCAGTGCTGCGCGTGCAATGCCTCCACAAAGCCCATGTCCCGCATGAAGGCACCGGCTGCGGCCCGGAGCCGAGCCTGTCTCGCGGTCCTCCGTTCGTACGAACCGGGGGGCGAACCACCCGTCGTGGAACTCTCCGAACGTTCCCCACCCGGGTCGATCACTGCTCCAGTGGGTAGGACAACCGTCACCGGCACCCCATCGCGCACCGCGGCGTCGACCAGCAGCAGCACTCGGCCAAGTGCCTTGAAGTAGGCGAACTCGACGGCCGCGAAGTCCAGGTGCAGGCCGTGGCGCAGAGTCGCGCTGCTCCATGCGCCTGCCCCGTCGAGTGGGCCGCTGGGTCCGGTTATGTGCCGTTCCCATGCCGCGACCGTGAGTTGGGTCGACAAGCGGACGGTGGTCATGTCGGCGTCACCTCGGTGGAGGCATCACCCATTTTCGACGGACCCCCTCCCGGCCTCCCACGTTCCAGCCATTGTCACTGACGCGTGGACGTGCACCCGAGAATTCATCCGGATGCACGAAGATCGAATCGGTCGACTACACGAACGGATCAAGCCACCAAGGCGCAGCCGCATTTATGCGGTTCAACCGACACATTCATTCATCCAAAATCAATTCATGAACAACTGAAGATAATTCTATGTGAAACAATAAATCTTGCGGATAGCAGGACCTTCTCCTGTCACGGCATCGTTCACCGACGTAGTCAATGACCACACCAGCTGGACCCCCACCTCGCGCTGACTACCGAAGCAGGTCAACCAGAGGGGCAGGACGCCTCTGACCCCGTGGGCCGGCCCACGGGGTCAGAGGTTGGCGTAGGCCGTTACGACCGACTGCTCGGCGTTGGTGTCGCGGAAGTCGAACGCCGATCCGTCGGGGAACTCGACGCGCACGAACCACTCCGGCTTGACCTGCCTGCCCAGCGGTACCGCTCGGAACCTCGCGTTCACCGGCGACTCCCACCACGTGACCAGCGGCGGAACTTCCTTTTCCGGGCCGCGGTTCCGCACCAGCCCCAACAGCCCGCCGGTCGGCGCGGGCTCGGTGATCGATCCCTCGACCACGAGCGCGAGCCGCCGGTTGG